>NZ_JBFTZS010000055.1:0-14863 GCF_056406675.1 Caulobacter sp. P1_B12_2
GGCCGAGGCCGAAATAGCTGGCGTTGCCGAGCAGGACCGCGCCGGCGTCGGGCGCACCGGCCAAGGCGGCCAGAACGCCCAGACCCATGGTCAGGATCATGGGCTTCAGGCCGGCCCGCATCATCTCGCCCGAGCGCAGCGGGTGCGCGCCGGCGAGGTGTCCGGTTTCGTGGGCGATGACGCCCTTCAACTGGTTAGGCGTCTCGGTCTGCAGGATGAGGCCGGTATTGAGCCCCATCATCAGGCCCTGGGTGGCGAAGGCGTTCAGTTCCTTGTCGCCGACCAAGAGGATGCGGACCGTCTTTGGATCCAGACCCGCCGCCGCATAGATCRGATCGGCGTCACGGTGCAGGATCTCTTCGATCTCGGTGTCGCGAATCAGCGACGGGCCGTCCTGCGCTCGGGCCGGTGCGGCAGGCGCGAGGACGGTCGCCAGCAGAGCCAGCGCGGACAGCGCCGACCCCGATTTCCTGGCCAAATTTTCGGAAGCCGCCCTTATCCGGGAGGTCATCGAAACTCTCCTGATCGCGCCCCCGCGCTCAAGCCGGCAGTCTAACGCGGTTCTCGACGACCTGGGAACATGTCGAACGAGCATCTCGCGATATAGGCGTGAAGCTCGGCGGAACCAGGGCCCCGCCGAGCTTCATCCAAGAGTCTTAGCCTCGACGCCACCAGCCGCGCTTGGGCTTTTCGGGCGGCGTCAGGATTTCGGCCGGGTCGGGATCGACGGCGACCGGCGCCGGTTCGGCCGCAATGGCCGCGACGGGTTCCGGTTCGGCCACAGGTTCCGGCGTGGCTTCGATCGCGACAGGAGCCGCGACCTCGACATCCGCGGCGACCRGCGGCGCGTCCTCGACCGTTTCCACGACGGTCTCCTCGACGACGGCGGCTTCCGCGGTCGCCTCGGCCGGAGCGTCGGCGTCGGTGGCCTTGCGGCCTCGGCTACGGGGACGCCGCGCTTTCTTGGGCGCTTCGTCCTGCGGCGGCAGTTCCACCCAGACGTCGGCCGGCGGGCCTTCGATCACGGGCGACGGCAGCGGAACGGCTTCCAACTCGGCCACATCAACGCGGAGGGCGGGCGGGCGTTCGGCGCGGGGCGCGTCGGACGCCTCGGTCCGCTCGCTACGTTCGCCGCGACCGCGACCACGACGACCGCCGCGTTCACCGCGCTCGGCGCGTTCAGGACGCTCGGCGCGCTCCGCCACCGGGGCTTCGACGCGTTCCGGACGTTCGGCCCGTTCTGGACGGGCGGTGCGGCCGTCGAGTTCCGCGGGGTCGTGCCAGACGAAGGCGCTCTCGCCGAACGGAACCCGCGGACGGGTCCAGGCGAAGGCGTCGGCCGGACGATCACCGTCCTCACGACCGCCGCGGCGACCGCCACGACGTCCGCGACGGCGACGGCGGCGACGCGATTCCTCGTCCTCGCCCTCGATGTCGCCTTCAGCGCGTTCGCCGCCCTCTGCGTCGGCGTCTTCTTCGTCCTCGTCGCCGGCTGCTTCGGCCGGAGCTTCGTCACGCTCGTCGCGACGCCCGCCGCGACGGCGGCGTTTACGGCCGCGACGGCCGTTTTCGTCTTCGGCCGGTTCGGCGCGAGCGGGACGGGCGGCGCGGGGCGCGTCGTCGGCTTCGCTCTCGCCTTCGTCCTCGGCGATGAGGTCTTCATCTTCCTCGTCCTCTTCGTCGTCGAACGCCTCGTCGTCATAGACGGGGTCCGGCTCGATCGGGGCGAAGATCTGCGGGGCAGGGCGCTCGCCCAGCTCCGTGCGGTCGATGTCGTGCTCGGCCTGGTGCAGGCTGTCGTCGACCAGGACCGTGACGAACAGGGCGTGGGTCTGTTGCAGGCGCAGCAGATAGGCTCGCTTTTCGTTCAGGATGTAGATCCCGACCGGACGGCTGACCTTCAGGGTGACGGCGCCGCCGCCCTTCAAGGCTTCGACCTCGACCGCGCGCAGGGCGGCCAGGGCGCTGGATTCGACCGAGCGCACGCGGCCGGTGCCGTCGCAGTGTTCGCAGACGTGGGTGGTGCCTTCCAGCACGCCGGTGCGGCGGCGCTGACGGCTGATCTCCATCAGGCCGAAACCGCTGATCTTGCCCATCTGGATGCGGGCGCGATYGTCCTTGAGCGAGTCCTTCAGAACCTTCTCGACGGCGCGGTTGTTCTTGCCTTCATCCATATCGATGAAGTCGATGACGATCAGACCGGCCAGATCGCGCAGACGCAGCTGGCGGGCGGCTTCCTCGGCCGCTTCCAGGTTGGTCTTCAGCGCGGTCGCCTCGATGTTGCGTTCGCGGGTCGCCTTGCCCGAGTTGACGTCGATGGCGACCAGGGCTTCGGTCTGGTTGATCACCAGATAGCCGCCCGACCGCAGGGGCACGGTCGGCGAGTAGATCTGGGCCAGATGGTCTTCGATCTTGTGCTTGACGAACAGCGGCGCCGGTTCCCGATAAGGGAAGACCTTCTTGGCCTGGCTGGGCATCAGCATGCGCATGAACTCGCGCGCTTCCTTGTAACCGGCCTCGCCCTCGACCCAGATGCCCTCCAGGTCCTTGTCGTACATGTCGCGGATGGCGCGCTTGACGAGGTCTTCTTCCTCGTAGATCAGCGCCGGCGCGATCGAGTGCAGCGTGTTGTCGCGGATATTCTCCCACAGACGCAGCAGGTACTCATAGTCGCGCTTGATCTCGGCCTTGGTGCGCTTGGCGCCGGCCGTGCGGACGATCAGGCCCATGCCCTGCGGCACGTCCAGACCTTGCACGACGCTCTTGAGACGCTTGCGGTCAGTGACCGTGGTGATCTTGCGGCTGATGCCGCCGCCACGGGCGGTGTTGGGCATCAAGACGCCGTACCGGCCAGCCAGCGACAAGTAGGTGGTCAGGGCCGCGCCCTTGTTGCCGCGCTCTTCCTTGACGACCTGAACCAGCATGATCTGCCGGCGGCGGATCACTTCCTGGATCTTGTACTTGCGCATCAGGCGACGCTTGCGGCGCGCCAGTTCTTCCTCGACGGCGTCTTCCTCGTCGTCGACCGCGTCACCATCATCCTCGCCATCGCGACCGTGATGATGATCGTCCTCGTCGTCGTGCGAGTCGTCGCGCATCAGCGCTTCGCGGTCGGCGACCGGGATCTGGTAATAGTCCGGATGGATCTCGTTGAAGGCGAGGAAGCCGTGGCGGTTGCCGCCATACTCGATGAACGCAGCCTGGAGGCTGGGTTCAACGCGGGTCACCTTGGCGAGATAGATATTTCCTCGGAGCTGCTTGCGGGTCTGGCTCTCGAAATCGAATTCTTCAACCCGCGTACCATCCACGACCACCACACGCGTCTCTTCGGCGTGGGCGGCGTCGATCAACATCTTCTTCGACATAAAGGGTATCTCCACGGCGCGCGGCGGACGCTAGGTCCGGGCTCCGATATGATTGAAAGGCGCGCACGTCACCGCCCGTCGCCCCGCCGAAGCGGTTGCGGAAGGTCGGTCGCCAAAGGCGGTCGGGTGCGGCGCAGCCCATAAGGTTTCTGTGTTCCTTAAACGCGCCGGAGGGCGCGGATCGGATGGAGCGTCGACGCCGGGACGGCTTAAGGGTCCGACGCGGACCCTGCGGGACGATCCAGGCGAAGGCTTCGCGCCTCACGCTGGTAATCGAGCCCAAACTCGTTTTCAGTCCGGCGGTTCCGGCCGCGAATGCGAATTGCATCCTTAAGAATGCAAGCACGTCCGCGAGATAGGAGCCGCTCACGCTTTCCGCCATGACGATCACGGCGCTCAGCGCGCGGACCATAGTGTAGCAACATCGCGCCGTAAAAGAAAAGCGCTCGACTGAACGCTTATGTGCGGCCATGTCGCGCTTGGGTTAACGCTTTCTCTACCCGAAAATGCGGATATCAATTTCTGGGTTAGGTTGAGCGCCCTGAGGGCGACGGGCGGCATGAGCAAGGTTCTGATCTCGGCGGCAAGGACAGGATGGGCGCGAGCGGCGATGATCGTCGGCGGCCTGGCCCTGGCTGGTGTCGCCGTGGCCATGGCCCAGGGCCCGGCGCCGGCCGCCGGCGTCCAGAAGGTCCGCTTCGGCGGCGACCGCAACGAAACCCGCATCGTCATCGATCTCGATCGCGCCGCCACCGGTAAGCTGCTGGCCGACGGCGCGGCGGATCGCCGTGTGGTGATCGGCCTGCCCAACGTGACGACCGCCGGCGACCTCCAGGGCTCGGGTCAGGGCTTGGTCGAACGCTGGGCGATCGACGAGGCCGCGGGCGGTTCGCGCTTGCGCCTCGAGCTGAAAGCCAACGCCGAGGTCCGCCGCCGCTTCCTGTTGCCGCCGGGCGACGGCGCATCAGCCTATCGCTATGTCATCGACCTGAAGTCCACCGACACGCCCAGCGCGATCCAGACCGCGGTCCTGAAGCCGACGCTGATCTCGGCTCCGGTGAAGGCCTCGGCCCTGCGCCTGAAGAAGGTCATCGTCATCGACGCCGGCCACGGCGGCAAGGATCCCGGCTCTTCGGGCGCCAACACCGCCGAGAAGGACGTCACCCTGTCGGCCGCCAAGGCGCTGAAGGCCAAGCTGGAGAAGTCCGGCCGCTACACCGTGGTCATGACCCGGCAGTCGGACACTTTCGTTCCGCTGGAAGCTCGGGTGCAGATCGCCCGCCGGGCCGACGCCGACCTGTTCATCTCGCTGCACGCCGATTCGGGACCCGACGCGACGACCCGCGGCGCCAGCGTCTATACTTTGTCGGAAAAGGGCACCGAGCGCGTGGCGCGAGTGCTCGAAAAAGACGACTGGCTGATGAAGGCCAATCTGCCCGGCCGTGATCGCGCGGTCAGCCAGATTCTGCTCGACCTTTCGCAACGGGCCACCAAGAACCGTTCGGCCGCCTTCGCCGAAACCCTGCTGCAGTCGGTGGGCGAGGAGACGGCCCTGCTGCGCCGCAGCCATCGCGACGCCGGCTTTATCGTCCTGCTGGCCCCCGACGTGCCGGCCGTGCTGCTCGAGATGGGCTTCATCACCAATGTCGATGACGAGCAGCTTCTGAAGACATCAGCCGGTCGCGGCCGGCTGATGGACGCCGTCGCCGGCTCCATCGAATCCTATTTCGCCACCCAGACACGCCTGACCGCCCGCTAGGCTGAAAGGCTTCTGCTCGCGAGGGCGGCGAGAGCCGTTGGCGCCTTGCCCGATGCGCGCTAGAGCCATCGGGGGGAGGACGCGTCGGACGTGGCCGAGCCCTGCGACCGCAAAACCGCTTACGTTTTTGCCGATCGCGCTCTAGAGGATTCGAACGGAGCGGGCGAAAGTGCGTCGCCCGACGGAGGCGGCGTGGATCTGAAGCCCAGAGAACGATGGATCGCCATCGCCGGTGTCGCGGTGCTGTCCGCGATCGCCGTGGCCGGCTTCACCATCGCCATCTATGCCGCCTGGCTGTTCCACGACATGCCCGACGCCGGCGAATTGCAGGACTACCGGCCGCCGACCGCCACGCGCGTCTATGCGTGGGACGGCACCCTGATCGGCGAATACAGCAAAGAGCGCCGGATCTTCGTACCCTACGATCAGATCCCGCCCCAGCTGGCCCAGGCCTTCCTGGCGGCCGAGGATCACAACTTCTTCAAGCACGGCGGCGTCGATGTCGGCGGTTTCTCGCGCGCCATGCTCAACAATGTCGGCAACGCCGCGCGAGGCCGGCGCCTCGAGGGCGGCTCGACGATCACCCAGCAGGTGGCCAAGAACGTCCTGCTGACCAGCGACGCGACGGTCGGACGGAAGTTCAAGGAAGCGATCCTGGCGCACCGCCTGGAGCAATCGCTCGACAAGCAGCAAATCCTGGAGCTGTACCTCAACGAAATCTGGCTGGGTTATCGCTCGTTCGGGGTGGGCGCGGCCGCCTACAACTATTTCGGCAAGTCGCTGCCTGAGCTGAGTCTGGCCGAATGCGCCTATCTGGCGGCCCTGCCCAAGGGACCGGACAACTACCACCCGATCCGCAACAAGGCCAAGGCCAAGGCCCGCCGCGACTGGATCCTGGGCCAGATGGCCGAACTGGGCTGGGTCAGCCAGGAAGACGCCCGCAAGGCGATGGCCGAGGACCTCGTCGTCCAGCCGGCGCCCAAGCGCGCCGCCTATCGCGACGCCGACTATTTCGTCGAGGAAGTGCGCCAGCGCGGCGTGGCCACCCTCGGCCCGCGCCTCAACGAGGGCGGCTACTACATGCGCACCACCCTGGACCCCAAGCTGCAGACCGCGGCCCGGGTGGCGCTGATGGAAGGCCTCGAGAAGTACGACCGCCGCCACGGCTGGCGGGGCGCGTGGGGCCATGTCGACGCCCTGGACGCCGACTGGGAAAAACAGGCGCTGAAGAAGGCTCCGCCTTCGGAGCGCCGCGGCTGGCGTCCGGCCATTGTCACCTCGGCCTCGGGCGGCGTCCGCCTGGCCAAGGGAGAAGGCGAGGGGGCCATCGCCGGCGAGGACATGGCCTGGGCCAACGCCACCAAGGGCCTCAAGGTCGGCGACCTGGTGTTCGTCGAGAAGTCCGAGAGCTCCCCGGCCTATCGCCTGCGCCAGACCCCCATCGTCAACGGCGCCCTAGTGGCGATGGAGCCCTATACCGGCCGCGTCATGGCCCTGGTGGGCGGCTACAGCTTCTCGCTGTCGAACTTCAATCGGGCCACCCAGGCGATGCGCCAGCCGGGTTCGGCGTTCAAACCGTTCGTCTACGCCACGGCCCTGGAGAACGGTTACACGCCGGCCAGCGTGATCGTCGACAGCGCCATCACCCTGAAGGGGGCCAATGGCGAGGATTGGAGCCCGGAGAACTACCACAAGAAGTTCTATGGAGCCCTGCCGCTGCGCAAGGGTCTGGAGCAGTCGATCAACGCCATGACCGTACGCCTGGCCCAGAGCGTCGGCATGAAGAAGATCGTCGAGACCGCCAAGAAGACCGGCGTGACCCACGAGATGGCGCCGGTTCTGGCCATGGCCCTGGGCGCGGGCGAGACCACGCCGTTCAAGCTGACCACGGCCTACACGCCGTTCGTCAACGGCGGACGCCGGGTGGAGCCGCATCTGATCGAGCTGGTGCAGGATCGCGAGGGCAAGGTGATCTTCCGCGCCGACAAGCGCGACTGCGTCCGCTGCAACGCCGGCTTCAACGGCGACGAGAGCCCGCGCATCCCCGCGCTGGGCGAGCAGGTCATGGACCCGATCACCGCCTACCAGATCACCTCGATGCTGCAGGGCGTGGTCCAGCGCGGCACCGCGGCCCAGGCCAGTTCGCTGGGCTATCCGCTGGCCGGCAAGACCGGCACGACCAACGAATACCGCAGCGCCTGGTTCATGGGCTATTCGCCCAACCTGGTAGTCGGCGTCTTCATCGGCTTCGACGACAACCGCTCGTTGGGCGAGGGCGAAACGGGTGCGACCGGTCCGGTGCCGATCTTCATGGACTTCATGCGCGAGGCGCTGAAGGGTCAGCCGAAGACCGAGTTCAGGGCGCCTAAGAACGCCAAGTTCGCCATGGTGCGCGGTATTCGCGAGGCCTTCCGTCCCGGTACGGAGCCCAAGGTCGTCGTCCCGACCGAGAGCACCGGACCGCAGCCCTACGGCGAGGTCTGGCCCAACGGCCAGATCGGTCCGGCGCCGACCCAAGGCCCCGCCAAGCCGCCCACCCAGGCCCCGGACATCAGCGGTCTGTACTAAATCCGATCGGTCATTGCGCCGACTCTGGGCGCGGGCTACATCCCGCGCCCTTAAACACTGTCACGGAGTTACGTGATGAGACCGGATGTCGAGGCCTCCGCGGCCGACATCGAGCAGTCCGTAGGACTGCTCAGGAGGCGTCTTTGACTGGGATGTCGCCCTACGCAAGCTCGATGAGCTGAACGCCAGGGTCGAAGACCCGACCCTCTGGGACCGTCCAGCGGAAGCCCAGGCCGTCTCCCGCGAGCGCGCCAGCCTGGCCGCCCGCGTCGAGGCCGTGCAGGTGCTGGAAACGGGCCTGAAGGACGCGCTGGAATATGCCGAGCTGGCCGACATGGAGGGCGACGAAGCCCTGCTTGAGGACGCCCGCGCCCAGCTCAAGGACCTCAAGGACCGCGCCGGCCGCGCCGAGCTCGAGGCCCTGCTGTCCGGCGAAGCTGACGGCAACGACTGCTATGTCGAAATCAACTCCGGAGCCGGCGGCACCGAGTCCTGCGACTGGGCGGGCATGCTGCTGCGCATGTACAGCCGCTGGGCCAACGCTCACAAGATGAGCGTCGAGCTGGTCGAAGAGACCTCCGGCGACCAGGTCGGCATCAAGTCGGCGACCCTGCTGATCAAGGGCACGAACGCCTATGGCTGGCTGAAGACCGAGGCCGGCGTCCACCGCTTGGTGCGCATCAGCCCCTATGACGCCGCCGCCAAGCGCCACACCAGTTTCGCATCGGCTTGGGTCTATCCGGTGGTCGACGACACCATCGAGATCGACATCAATCCGTCGGACGTGCGGACCGACACCTACCGGGCCTCCGGGGCCGGCGGTCAGCACATCAACAAGACGGACTCGGCCGTGCGCCTGACGCACATCCCGACTGGCATCGCCGTGGCCTGCCAGGCCGGCCGCTCGCAGCACCAGAACCGCGAGGAAGCCTGGAAGATGCTGCGCGCCCGGCTCTACGAGGCCGAACTGCAACGCCGCGAAGCGGCGCAGCAGGCGCTGGAAGACCAGAAGACCGACATCGGCTGGGGTCACCAGATCCGCAGCTACGTCCTGCAGCCCTACCAGATGGTCAAGGACCTGCGGACCAATGTCGAGACGTCCGACACCCAAGGCGTGCTGGATGGCGACCTGGACGAGTTCATGGGCGCTTCCCTGGCTCAACGCGTCGGGGCGACCCGCGACGCCTAGCCGTCTTCGTCCCGCTGGCGTCGCCAAGGCGTCAGCGGGACATAGGTCGCCGCCTCGGTCTGGCCCTGGCGGCTGACCGCGATCAATCCCCGTCTTTCCAGCACATCGACCGCGCCCTGCACCGTGCGGCGCGACAGGCCCGTGCGCTCCGCCAACTGGGCGTGGCTGAAGCTGGCGCGGCCGTCGGCATGGCCGGCGACGATCGCCAGATAGGCCAGGAAGGCCGACGGCCTGTGGTCGTGGCCGACCAGGTCGACCATCAGGGTGTCGAGCACATAGCGGTCGATCGGATAGGTCTGCGTCGTCATCGCTATAGCAATGACTGCACCTCTTCCCCGACGCAACGGGAGGCGGCTAATCCATCGTCCGACTTCACGGCGCGAAAGGGCAGGGGATGAGCGTGATCAAGCAACTGAAGTTCGTCAGCATTCCGGTGAGCGACCAGGATCGAGCCCTGGCCTTCTGGACCGAGAAGGTGGGCCTGCGCGTCTCCACCGACCAGCCGATGGGTCCGGGCAAGCGCTGGATCGAGCTGTGCATTCCCGGCGCCGAGACAGGTCTGGTGCTGTTCACCCCGGACGGTCACGAAGACCGCATCGGAAGCTTTTTCAACGGCTCTTTCGCCTGCGACGACGTTGAGCACGCCTATCGCAAGCTCACGGAGAAGGGCGTCACGTTCGAGGGGCCGCCGGAAAAGCAGCCGTGGGGCACGTTCGCCAAGTTTCGCGATCCGGACGGCAACACCTTCGTGCTGTCCAGCCGCTGAGCTGGACAGCAAAACGCCCCGGAGCGATCCGGGGCGTTTCTGTTTCTAGCCGGCGGACTTGGCTTCCAGCATCGCCTGTGGCGCGGGCTGGGTCTGCGGGGCGGCCGGGCGCTGGAACTTCAGGCTGCGGCCCTGGAAGAAGGCCCCGGTTTCCATCGCCAGCTGTTCGTGGGTGATGTCGCCGTCGATGTAGGAGGTGCCGYAGAGGCGGACCTGCTTGGCGGTGATCGCTCCGACGATGCGGCCGCGAACCTCCACCACCTCGGCGTAGATCGAGCCCTCGATGTGGCCCGTCTCGCCCACCGTCAGACGGCCCACGCGGACGTCGCCGCGCACCACGCCGTCGATCTGCAGCTCGCCGTCGCCGGTGATGCCGCCTTCGATGGTGATGTCGGGGGAAATCAGGGACGCCACCTTGGGCGGGGCCTTGCGGGCCGCGTCGGTGGCGGCGGGAGCCATGGACATGGGCAGCGGCTCGATGCGAGCCGGACCCTTGGACGCCTTAGCTTGCTTGCTGAACATACTCACCAGCCTTCAAGAAACGGTTCGGGTTCTGAGCCCGACCGTTGACCCATACTTCGTAGTGCAGATGCGGACCAGTCGAACGGCCGGTCGAGCCCATGGCCGCGATCCGCTGACCGATGGCCACGCGCTGTCCGACCCGGACCGAAGCGGCCTGCAGGTGGGCGTAGCGCGTCTTGAAGCCGTTGCCGTGGTCGATCTCGACGACGTTGCCGTAGCCCGAGCGCACGCCGGTGAACGACACGACGCCCGGCGCCGTGGCCATGATCGGCGTGTAGAACGCGCCGGGGAAATCCAGGCCCGAATGGAAGGCCGGGCGATGGGTGAAGGGATCGAAGCGGACGCCGTAGCTGCTGCTCAGCGCCGGATTGTTGGTCGGCCGATAGAAGGGCAGCTTCTGCGAAGCGGCGCTCAGCTGGCGCATGTCCGACATGTCGGTGGCCGCGTGCTGGATTCGGCTGGCGAAGTCTTCGTCGACGTCGAGCACGGCGGCCAGGGCGCGAGGATCCTTGGCCTCGATCAGCGGGCCGCCCAGCGACGAGCCGCCGCGGCCGGTGAACGAACCGGCGTCCAGCCCGGCCATCCGCATGGCCAGGCGAAGGCGCTCGGCGCGGCTCTTGGCGAAGGTCTCGGCGGCGTCGATCAGGCGTTCCTGGTCCATCCGCGTGGCCTGGATGCGCTCGACCGGCGAGGCGCCCAGCACGTGCGGCTTGGCGACCTGCAGGGCCTGGGCGGCGCCGGGCACGCCCTTGAAATCGCTGACCAGGAGAGCGAGGGCGGCGTGGCGCTTCTCGACCGAGCTGGCCAGTTCGTCGAGCGAACCGCTGCTGGCCGACAGCTGGGCCACGGCGCTGTTCAGGCGCGCCTGGCGGTCGGCGTTGAGACGCTCGTAATAGGCTTTTTGCTTGATGACCATCTGGTCGGTCGAGCTGACCGACAGGGCGTTGACCATCATCGCGGCGGTGCAGACGCCCATCCACAGGGCCGCCACGGCGACGCCGGTGGCGCACATCAGTTGCTTGCCGGTGGAGAAAACGTAGCCGCGCATCTCGCCGCCGGAGCGCACATAGAGGTGCCGCTCAGGGAAAAGATCTTCCAGGGATTGTCGCAGTCGCTTGAAGCGCGTGATCGCCATCGCCCTAGGAAACCCCCGTTTTCAAGGTCCCGGCGATATGCAACGAGAAAGCGGAAGCGCGCAAGATACTTCGCGCCGAGCGTGAACGCAGGGCGACGTTTTGCCTAAACAAATCAACCGATAAAAGGTTCCGCGGCCGATTGCCACCGCGCGTACGTCTCAGTGTTGCGATAACCGCACGCCTGAGGCTGATAAGCCACACCGCTATTTCGACGCGCCCTCTTTCAAGGCTCGGGCCGCTGTCAGCACCGCCTTGATGTGGTTGGGCACCTTCACCTTGCGCCAGACGTTGCGGACCACGCCCTCACGATCGATCAGGAAGGTCGAGCGGTCGATGCCCATGTACTTGCGGCCGTACATGCTCTTCTCGACCCAGGCGCCGTAGGCCTCGACGATCTCGCCGGTGGCGTCGGCGGCCAGTTCGACGGTCAGGTCGTGCTTCTTGCGGAACTTGGCGTGCGAAGCGGCGCTGTCCTTGGAGACGCCGACGATCACCGCGCCCAGCTTGGCGAACTCCTCGACCTCGGACGAGAACTGCAGGGCCTGCGACGTGCAGCCGGCCGTGTCGTCCTTCGGATAGAAGTAGAGCACGAGGTTCTTGCCCTTCAGGCTGGAAAGGCTGACGCGGCCGGTGTCGGTGGCCAGGTCGAAATCGGGGGCCTTGTCGCCGGCTTCAAGCATCTGTCTCTCCAACGTCCAAACAACCGATCCCGGACCGCCGCGAAGCGATCCGGGATGACCATGCACTCTAGACCGGCTTGATCAGCACGATCTTCTTCTTGCCCGCCGCCAGCTTGACCACGCCGTCGACCAGGTCGGCCGAGGTGATCACGCGGTCCGCGCTGGCCTCGGCCTTGTCGTTGACCTTCAGCCCGCCGCCTTGGGCCAGCCGCCGGGCCTCGCCGCGCGAGGCGGCCAGGCCGGCGTCGGCGAACAGGGCGGCCAGCACGATCCCGGCCTCCAGGTCGCCGGCCGGAACCTCGAAGGTCGGCAGGTCGGCCGAAAGCGCGCCCTGCTCGAAGGCCTTCTCGGCGGCGTCGCGGGCTTTGCGGGCCTCGTCCTCGCCGTGCGCCATGCGCGTGGCCTCGTCGGCCAGCACCTTCTTGGCGTCATTGATCAGGGCGCCCGGCAGGGCTTCCAACTCGGCGATGCGCTCCAGCGGCAGGTCGGTGAACAGCTTCAGGAACCGGCCGACGTCGGCGTCTTCCGTGTTCCGCCAGAACTGCCAGTAGTCGTAGGGGCTCAGCTGCTCGGCGTTCAGCCAGACGGCGCCCGACATGGTCTTGCCCATCTTGGCGCCCGAGGCGGTGGCCAGCAGCGGGGTGGTCAGGCCGAAGGCGGCCTTCTGGTCGACGCGACGCGTCAGCTCCACGCCGTTCAGGATGTTGCCCCACTGGTCCGAGCCGCCCATCTGCAGCACGCAGCCGTACTTGCGGTTCAGCTCCAGGAAGTCGGTGGCCTGCATCAGCATGTAGTTGAATTCGAGGAAGGTCATCGGCTGCTCGCGCTCGAGCCGCAGCTTGACCGAGTCGAAGGCCAGCATCCGGTTGACCGTGAAGTGCACGCCGTAGTCGCGCAGGAACTGCACGTAGCCGAACTTGCTGAGCCACTCGTCGTTGTCGACCATGATCGCGTCGGTCGGTCCGTCGCCGAAGGTCAGGAACTTGGCGAACACCTGCTTGATGCCGGCGATGTTGGACGCGATGTCGGCGTCGCTCAGCAGCTTGCGGCTCTCGTCCTTGCCGGTCGGATCGCCGACCTTGGTCGTGCCGCCGCCCATCAGGACGATCGGCTTGTGGCCGGCCTGCTGCAGGCGGCGCAGCATCATGATCTGGATCAGCGAGCCGACGTGCAGCGAGGGCGCGGTGGCGTCGAAGCCGATATAGGCCGTGACGATCCCGCCGGCGGCCGCGGCGTCCAGCTCATCCGGATGGGTGATCTGGTGGATGTAGCCGCGCGCCTGCAGGGTCTGGAGGAATTCCGACTTGAAGGACGCGGCGGCGGACATGGCTCGACTCTCTGATTTCGCTGACGGTGCGTCTAGCACGGGCGAGGCGGTCTGTGGCGAGGGGTTCATCGTCGAAGTCTCCTGGAGGCAAGGACCGGAGACGTTCGCTTTGATCTAACGCGTCGCCGGTGAGGGCGGGGCGCTGACGTGATCGGTCGGCCTCCCGCTAGGACAGCGGGCGGTAATAGGCGCGGGTCGTGGGGCGCTGGGCGATCATGGGGCCTAGCTACCCGGCGCGACCCATGGCAGTCAACCAGACCATGCGTATCCTGGGATTCATGACCGGCACCTCGCTCGACGCGGTCGATATGGCGGTGCTCGAGACCGACGGCGAACAGATCCAGGCCTTCGGCCCGGCGGGCGAGCGCAAGCTGCGCGAAGCGACCCGCGACCTCCTGCTGGAGACCACGACGATCGCCCGAGGCTGGGTGCGCGGCGAGCCCGAGCCGACGATCTTCGACGAGGCCCGGCGCGCGGTGGCCGACGAACACCTGCACGCGGCCGAGAGCTTCATCGCTGAGCATGGCTTGTCGTGGTCGGACTTCGATCTGCTGGGGGTGCATGGCCAGACCGTGCTGCACGAGCGGCCGACGCCCGAGCGGGGCGGGCGGACCGTGCAACTGCTGGACGCCGAGCGGCTGGCGGCGGGCTGCGGCCGGCCGGTGGCGTTCGACTTCCGCACCGCCGACGTGGCGGCCGGCGGGGAGGGGGCGCCCCTGGCTCCGATCTATCATGCGGCCCGGGCCCGGGCCTCGGGCCTGGCCGCGCCGGTGGCGGCCCTGAACCTGGGCGGGGTGGCCAATGTCACCTTCGTCCAGCGGAACGGCGAACTGCTGGCTTTCGACACCGGCCCGGCCAACGGCATGATCGACCTGGTGGTCCAGGCGCGCGGAGCGGGGCGGTTCGACGAGGGCGGCCGCCTGGCCATGGCCGGGACAGTGAACCCCGCCGTGCTCGAAAGCCTGTTGGCGCGGCCCTATTTCACGCAGCGGCCGCCCAAGTCGCTGGATCGTTTCGACTTCCCGGTCGAATGCGTCGACCTTCTGTCGCTGGAGGACGCCGCCGCCACCCTGACGGCCTTCACTGTGGCCAGCGTGGCGCGGGCCTATGAATGGCTGCCCGAGGGCGAACGCCCCGAGAAGTTGATCGTCGCGGGCGGCGGGCGTCACAACGCCCACATGATGCGCGGACTGGCTGCGGCCCTGCAGGGGATCTCCGAAGTGGTGTCGGCGGACGACCTGGGCTGGCGCGGCGACGCCATCGAGGCCGAGGCCTTCGCGTTCCTGGCCGCCCGGACGGCGCGGGGGCTGCCGATCAGCTTTCCGGGCACGACCGGGGTGGCGGAGCCGTTGGTCGGCGGGCGGATCGTGCGGCCGTAGCAAATCCTGATCCTCCTCGCGGTGATCACTTGCCCCCTACGGACCGCTTCGCGGTCGTCTTCCCCCAGAGGGGGAAGAGGAACTGCCGCCGGCGCAGTGCGTGCGTCCTCCGCCCCCCATGGGGGCGGACAGACCGCTTTAGCGGTCAGGTGGGGGCAAGTGGGTGTGATCC
>NZ_JBFTZS010000056.1:0-14833 GCF_056406675.1 Caulobacter sp. P1_B12_2
ATCGCACTGTCCGAAGGCCTTGCGGAAGGCCTGCAAGCTGAAATCGACGCCGCCCCGCCCGCGATGTCGAACTAGTTGGGTAATTCCCTTGGCTTTCGACCCCGTGGCCTGAAGGCCACGGCAACGACATGGACGCTAACAAGACGGTCGGCGAAGCCGCCACCGCGGGGACCCGGCTGCAGGACGGTCAGGGCCGGCCGAATCTGGGCGGCAGCCGATCCGAAGCCCCAGCTGCGGCAACGGCAGCGGCAGTGGCCGCCTCTAGAGGAGCGGCACCTTCGGCACGAGCCCTCGCAAGGCGTCGCGTCGGGCTTCCAGATAGGTGATCAGCCGGGGAACCTCGGCCCGGTCACCGATCAGGGGGTCGTAGCCGGGTCCCAGGCGGCGCACGACGCGGGCGGTCTCGATCGCCATCTGGCCATCCGGCGCGGCGGCCAGCATCGCCTGGAGCGAGACCACGACGGCCTCGCGGCAGGCGTCCCAGTCCGAACGGACCCAGCCGGGGTTTTCGCCGGCCGGCGGCACGGCCCTGGACTCCTTGATCAGGGCTTCGATGACCTCAATGGTCGCCTTCGAGAAATCGCGGAGCCGGGCATGCATCGCCAGGCGCGCCCGTCGCGCCTCTATGACGGCGACTAGGACGGCGGCGAACAGCGCCAGCGACGACAGCAGGCCCTGATTGGCCTCCGCCCAGGGCCACCAGGTTCCCCACCAAGCTTGCACCATGTCCGTTTCCACATCGCCCCCTAGGGTTCTGCTCACTTCGTGGTAGAGCTTGCCACTCACCCGCACCCGGAGTCGACCTTGGGGCAGAAGGCGACCGATCCGTCCAACCCAATCGATGTCCACGTGGGCCGGATTTATGCGCGCGCCCGTTGATGCTGGGGCTCAGCCACCGACCTGACCCGCAAGGGCCCGCGGACCGCTCCCGCCCCGCTCAGTCTTCCCCGCCAAACCTCAGGGCCGCCAGCATGAGCAATCCGACACCCCAGACCTCGCTCACCAAGTCCAGCGACATCGGCATGAAGCAGTTAAAGGCGATCGCGAACATCCCATTCGCCGCCCGCCTGGACCTGATCACCGAGGGCCTGCCGATCCTGTTCACGAGCGCGCAGACGCTCCACCAGGCCCACAGGAATGTCGGTTCCGACACCCGCGCGGGACAGATCCTACTTGGCGGTGCCATCGAAGAGGCGGCCAAGATCCTGATCCTGATAGATTATGTCCGCTGCCCGCCCAACCTCAAGGAGCGGGCCCAGGGTCAGTTGTCGGCCTTCTACAACCACGGCGCCCGGCTGCTCTACGCCCAGGCGTGCAGTTGGCGGCCCGACACGGTCGCCACCCTACGCGGCTATGTCGATCGCACCCGCGCCTCCCACTATATCGAAGGCAGCTACGGGGAATATATCATCCCTAACTGGGACCTCTACACGCGCGAGGCCCGGCTCTATGCCGACCTGACGCGCACCGACACCGGGGTCTTCGCCTGGAACGATCCTGACGCTTGGCCGGTCGGCCATCTTGGCTTTGATCTGGTGCCGGCCGCGCTGGGCGTGGCCGGCGCGCTAAGCCGCGTCGGTGCCTTTACCCGGCCGGGCCTGCAGATCGTCCACGACACCTGGGGCGCCCAGGCCTTCCAGGACGCCGAGCACGCGCAGACCTCCGACGCCCTGATCCGGACCACGCTGGAAAAGCTGATCATCGCCGAATTGCCGTCCGAAGAGGCCAGCGACGAGGACGTCAGTCGCCTCTACGCTCACTGGCAGATGCCAATGTACGCCATCGACGTCCAACCCCGATCGACCGACCTGGAATCCCTCAGGGCCGAGCAGGAAGCTCAAGCGCGCAACCTCTACTAGGGCCGTCTCGAACTGGCCCGATCGTGCGGCAAGGGTGAGGTGATCCGAAGAGACTCAGCTACAGCGTGGGGTTGCGCGCAGGAGGGCCTAATGTCGTTCGAAGAAGATATGCAGTTGGCGGCTCGGGCGGCCGACGAAGCCGTCAGGGCGACGATGCGGGACTATTCGCGTGGCGCCGTCGTGGACGAGCCGGAGATCACCGGAGTGCTCGTCGGCCAGATGGCGGCCAGGATCGAAGGCCAGATCGGCGGGCTGGAGTGGAACACCCGGATCGTCCGTAACGGCAAGGGCAAAGCCGCCGAGGAAAAGCGGATCGGCGCGGACCTGTTGATCCACGTCACGCTCGAGACGCCGGAGGAACGCTATTCCAAGGGCGTGCTGATCCAGGCCAAGCGGTGCGAGCCAGACGAGGAACTCAGCAAGAGCGAGATGGCTCGCCTTCAGGGCCAATGCGACAAGATGCTTGATCGCACCTCGCAGGCCTACGTTTTCACCTACGCCAAAGGCTCCATGCGTTGCGGCCCCGCAAACCGGTTCACCGCCGCTCCCAACGGCCATATCTACCGGCGATGCAGCTGGACGCCCTATCGGTTCTTTCTGGAACTCTTCCGCTGCCCGGTCGGCGATCGCGACATCACCAGCCACAAGCCCGAGCAATTGCCCGAACCTCGCATCATTACCCTATCAGGCTACGCCGAACGTCCCTTCGACCTCTACCGCGACAAGCCCCAACGCGCGTAGCGTAGCGTTGCATTGGCAGGCGCGGCCGGGGAAGTCCAACCAATGGGTTTCCGAGGCGGCGCGGCCTCTCCTGCTGCCAGGCCGACGGGATCTTTCGTCCCGCTCATGGCGGGCGCGACACAGGATCGAACGCCGCATGAGCTCGCAACGTCCGCCCGATCCGCTACCGTCGGCGGCCGACCGTCCCGAGACGTTCCCATTCGGTCCAAGCTACAAGGCTCTGGATCGCGCGGTCCGCATGCTCGCAGATTGGCCCCGGTACGCCGCCCTAAGCGCACTGCGCAGCCTAGAGCGCGGCTGGAAGATCGCGCCGATCGATCCGGAGATGGCGGTCTTTCGGGCGATCACCGCGGAGGAAGAAGCCGCCACCTGCCTGATCCTCGCGCTCAAATCCCGCCAATATCCTGGCGCCCAGCAGCTCAATCCGCGTAACCACACCCACAAGAACGGCTTGGCCCCATTCCTGAAGGTCGTTGAGGGCGTCATCGCCAAGACCGGCCTACCCGCGCCCAAGGTCTCCTGGAACTTCGAGGGCAAGCGTCCGAGAGTCGATGCGCATTTCGCCAGCGAGGGCTTTGGCTTGGCGCCCGGAGACCTGATCACGCCGGACGAGCCGCTCAACGGCGTGCTCAGCGGCGGCGATGAGGGCGGCCCTAGGTCGACCATGACCTTCGAGGAGGACCTTCAAGCGGTGGCCGATGGTCGTGGCCTGCAGCATATGCTCGAGCTGATGGAGGCTCAGGCCAACCTTCGCAACCAGATCCTTTACGCCGGCGCGAACGGAATCCCCGTGGTGACCGAGCCTGATCCGATCCTAAAGGCGCGATGGCGTTCAGTGGCGCTGCTCCTGGGTTTGGCCATCGCAGTACTGCAGACCCCAGTCCACCAGCTTCTCGTCGTCCAGGCCCTGCGGGCCTATCTGCTGGCGCTAAAGAAGGTCCCGCCTGATTACGACTTTGACGCGGCGGTCGCCGGCAACCCCGAGTGGACTATCGAGGTGGTGCGCCAGGAGGGTGCCTTGGTGAGCGCCGGGATCAAACGGCGGCCCTCGCCGGCGCCGGCTATGGACCTGCGCGCCTCGGGCTTGGCGAATGCGCACTTTACGGTCCCCAGGCGGCAGCCCGAAGACGATACTCCCTAATCGGCGCCCTGGACCAACGCCGCAACCGGTTTCAAGCTTCAGCGATGCGACCGATGAGTCGCGCCAGTCTATTTCCGAGCCTTCCGTGTTCTACGACGCCGATCAGATCGCCGATCTCCTGCAAGGCGCGAGCGAGGTTGAGGGCACCCGGCCAACACGCCGAGCAGGTGGGGTGGGTAGCCGCATCTGCGGCTCGATCATCTTGCGGGCATAGGTCTCGGCTAGGTCGGGACGCCGAGCGAACCAGGCGTTCACGGCCGCCTCCAGCGGCTTGGCCGGCTCGCTGTCGATATGCCCCAGGGTGATGCTGGCCCGGGTGGCCAGCATCACCGCGTCGGTGATCCCGTCGAAATCCTGCCCGCGGCGCACGCGTTCGACCATGCCCGCGAGCATCGGATAGACCGCCAGCCTCTATAGCGGGGCCATGGTTATTTCCGCCGACGGGTTCTCCCGCCGCCCTCAAAACTGCTAGAAGCGAAGCTTGCGCTCAATCTTCGATCGATCGATGGCCGGGCCCTAAGTGTACGGTTGAGACCCATGAACTTGACTTTCCTGACCAAGCTGGTCGCCCCGGCTCTCGCCGCCGTCAAGTTCCTTTGGACCCGTAAGAAGCGCAAGGAACAGTTCGAGGAAGCCTTCGAGTTCGCGCTCGCCCAGGCAACGAACGCCGCGCCGGCCCATCGCGACACTTTCACCAGCCAAGCCTTCACCGCTGAGGATCTTCGTCCCCTGGCCCGCCGGGCCGCCAAGCAACCCGCTCAGGCCTTCACGGGTGAGCAAGTGGCGGCCCTCTATCGCAAGCGGTTCCCCGCGACCAAGTCCCAAGCCGCGATCAACCGCGAGCACGCCGAGATCTCGATCCTGTCGGGGGTCTTTGTCACCGCCTTCCAGTCCAAGCTGCTGGCGGCCAGCGAGTGGGCCGACCTGATCGACCGACGGCAGGGCTGGACGACCCAGGAGCGCGTTGCGCTGATCGCGACGGACATTCCGGCGCTCGATTGGACGACGACGGCCCTCATGGTCCGGCGCTGGTTGAGCGAGGCCTTCGCCTCGCGATTGGAAGCTCGCAAGCGCCTGGGGCAACCGCTGCAGATCAACGCGCCGGATCTGAAGATTAATGTGCCTCGGCCCGCCATCGAGCGCGCGATCGGCCAGGCCCTGGTTTCGGACATCGATGTTCCAGTGCTCGTGGTCGGCGAGGACGGCGTCGGTAAATCTTGGAGCACCGCGCGCGCGCTCGACACCCTGCCGCTATCCAACGACATCGTGCTGATGATCTCCAGTCGGGAGCTAACGCCCCACCAGGATTTGGCCGAGTTGCTGTCTGAAACGCTGCGCACCCGCACACGGTCCGGCACTCAGGAGGGTTGGCGACAACTCTTGCAATCCTGGTTTCCTGACCCGCCCGAGACGCCGGATCCCAGGCGTCTCGTGCTCGTGCTTGATGGTCTGAACGAGAACCATCTGGCCAGGTGGCGCAATCTGCTGGTCGAGGCCCGTACTCCGCGTTGGCTGGGCCGGCTGAAGTTGTGTCTTTCGGCTCGCCCGGGGCTCGCCCAACAGGTCAGAACGCAATGCGCCATCCTAGACAACGTCCCGACCTGGATTCAGGTCAGCCCGTTCGACGACGACGAACTGAGCCTGGCCCTCGCGGCCGTGGGCCGCTCGGCGCTGGTGCAAAAACTCGCCGGCGGCTCGCTCGAAGCGCTCCTGCGCACCCCGCGCTATTTCGAAGTCGCCAGCCGGCTTTGGGACCAGGTCGCCGATGACGCGCAGGTCACGGTCAATCGCCTGATCCTGGAAGACCTACGCACCCAGGTCAATTTCAGCGACAACAAACTCGAACCGAGCGCCTGGGAGGCCCTGCTCGCCGAACTCGGCGGAAAGTGGCTCCAAGGCGCGCGCAACTTCAATCTCAGCGACGTTCAGTCCGCCCTGGCCTCCTCGGCCCTGGCACCCGACCAGATCGACGCCGGTCTGGCCCAGATCCGAGAAGGCCGGCTGTTTCCAAGGATCGGAACCAAGATTAGCTTGGACGAGGCGTTGGCGCCGCTGGCAATCGGCATGGCCCTGATCGAGGATCTTCTCGCCCAAGGTCTTGGCGACGTGGCCGCTGTCATCGAGGCCCTGGACGTCCTGCTGCCCAACCTAGGCGCCGACAAGCGCGCCGAAGCGTTGGCCGCCGCCGCCGCGATCGCCTTCTGCTGGTCAGTCGCCACGCCCGATCCAACGACCTTACGGGCTGGGTTGCTGGGCGCTTGGCTTACCTCCCAGAACCTGTCCCCCGATACCGAAGGCGAGGTCAACGGATATGTGACGGCGGATGCGGCTGCCTATGCGGACGCGTTCGAGTGGCTTGTGACTAAGGCTGCCCCGAATAGGATGGCGATAACCCTTGTCGAGGAAGCGCTGCGCCAAGCAGTGAACGATCCCGCCGTTGAGATCGTCGCCTTGGAGCGCGCGCAAAGATGGTCCGGCTATGTCGGTCTCGCCGATCAACATCAACCCAACAACTTGAGCGTGACCGGCGTGCGCGGGCGGCGTCTGAACCAGACGCTTGGGACGCTTCCGGGTCCAGGGCGCCAATTGATCCTCGGCGCCGATATCGAGTTCCTCCCCGGCCCTGACCAACCCTTCCTTCTGCACTTGGCGGCAATGCTGATGCGCAATGCCCCCCTCGCCGCCCACGTCCAAGCGTTCCGCAATGCCGCGGTCGCCATGGCGGTCGGTCATAGCCATGCCGGGATTGACGAACTGCGGTGGACCGCGCGCCTCAATACCCGGGACCCCGAATTCCTAGACGCCGCGCTGCGCGCCGCCGCCGGTGAGATCGCAGGCCTTGCAGATCCCGAACGCCCCTCGGTCGCTCAGGCCGCCGCTGCCTACCTGCTCAACTTTATCGGCGACGACGCCGATCAACCCGCCATCGACCGCCTTGATCGGCTCGGGGATCTCGACAGCGGGCAACTCTATGCCCGCTATCTTAGCGATCCCGCCGGTGCCCACGTCACTCTGGAGAGAAGGCACGTCCAAGCCGTATCGCGATCACTGCTGCCRGCCCACCGGCTCCTGGACCGTCTCAAGGTCTGGATGTGGGACCCTACCGTGCAGTTCGCCACGTCCTTGACCTCGAAGGCGCGTCAAGCCGCCAAACAGCAATGGGCGCCGGCCCAATTGGCCGCCCACATGGGCCAGACCGCCGAAGATATCGCCTTTCGCGATCTCGAACCGGTCCTAGCGCGGCTCGACCCGATCCTGCTAGGCCAACAGATCGCCGACTTCGCGCGTGAGGTCAGCCTGCGTAGCGACACGGGCCTGCGCTTTGGCGCGGTGATGCTGCGTCATCGTCTGGCCTCCCTCAAGACCTCGGCGCTGGACGCCCTGCAATCGCTTCTCGCGCTCCGCGCGACCGTTCCAGATAAAACGGAACACGACGGTCACACCAACCGCAATCTGTTCGACATGTTGGCCTGGCGCATGACGGCTATCCAGCAGCTGGATCTGATCCTGTCGCCGGGCTGTGACGGCGTGCACTATACGACCGAGCCGTTGCTCAAGCCGGCCGACACTGCCCAGGTGGAGGCGCGCCTTGCCTCGGTGACCGGCGAAATGCGCAATCTGCTCTTTGCCTATCTCGCCCTGACCGACCTCACGCCCAGTCCTGCGATCCTGGACGCGTTGCACGAGTCGATAGCCGACCCGGACGCGAACCGAGCGGCCCATGCCATGACCGCCCTGGCCCGCCACGGCAATGCCGAAAGCGCCAGGCGGCTGGTCGACGCTGATTGGCGCTGGCGTCCCGGCGAGGAACAGAGCAGCCATTCAGGCTCACTGATCCTGATCCGTTACGGAAAAGGTCTCGCCTTCAGCATCGTGCTCGACCGGATCGCTCCGTGGCTGCTACCCTTGGCGGTCCGCGAACGCGGCGCCCTCGCCGAGGAAATCGCCGCCGCCGCGACGGTATTGCGGCAGGCCTTGCTTGGGCCGCACGAGGCTCCCTCTCTCGACGACGTCGCGGTCTTGACGGTCATTGTCGCAGCGAGCGAGGCCGGATTGACATCGATGCAGGTCCAACTGCCCGACCGAGGTCGCCAGGACGCCGAGGCGATGACCCTGATGCTGGACGGCGAAAAGCGGCTCGCGGCGCTGAACGCGGCGGCCGCCCGAGCAAGCCAGCTGATAACGGAGGCGCATGCGCAGGGCGCGGTGCTGTACGCCCGGGCTTTCGACGCCGACCTGCTCGCGCCGTTCGGCGACGCCGTCGCCGCTTGGGCCGAGGACCTGTTGCAAGACTCCCAGCTGCAATCGCGAGCCCGTTTACACGCCGCGGGACTGCTGATCGCCATGAGCGGTCTTTTGTTGCGTGACCGTCCGCAGCTCGGCGCGCGCTTCTGGCGCGCGAACTTCGGCGACGCCGAGGCCACCGGCTACAGGGATTGGACGGGGGCCTCGGCTAGGTTGAAGGCCCTGTTCGCCGCGCCTCCTTCGCCCGAGCGCGACGCGCTGATTGGCGAGGTCTGGGACATTGGCCACACCGGAAACGACGCCGCGCTCTTCGCCGTGGTCTTCGCCGCCGAGAGCGCCGGCGATCGGGAGACCTTGGATAACCTCATCGGCCAGGACGCGTCTTCGCCGCGTCCCTATCGCCGCGCCCGCGCCCTGGTCGCCACCAGCTTCCGAAGCGACGCGCCGGTCGATCAGAACCAGCGCCTCGGCTCGCAGATGACCTGGCTTTGGCTGATCCAGGTGCGGCAGAAGGCAGCGGAGCGCGCGGCGCGGAACGCTGCGGCGCGCGGACACTTCCGATCGTTTCTGAACGCGTCCAACGACGATGATGCCCTGGGTGCCTGGCTGTTGCTGTTGCAGACGGTGGACCGGCGGTTTCGGCTGTGGTGCGGCTCGGAAATTGCCGCGGCCGGAAAGCTCAGACCTCAGCGTCAGGCCCATCTCGATTTGAACCTCGATGAAATCAAGAGCGCCATCGCCGAGAATGAGAAGGAGCTCAGCAAGTCGTTTTTGAACTTCAAACTCTAACCCGCCTACAGTGTGCCCAATCCCAGAGGCCGTCGCCCACTGGGCACCTCGGCCGATCCGTCGCCCACGTCCACAGGAAGGTCGCTCAATGATGCGGCTGGGCGGGAAGGTGAAGGCGCCATAATGCCCTCGCGGCCGATCACGGACTCTCGACAGGCGTTGTAATCACTCCCGCTTAGCTCTTGGGGGGGGCGGCGCTGAAAGTCGGCAGATCGGCACCGAACTAATGCGGCGCCGATTTAGGCCAAGGGCGGCCCGAGGCGATGTCCGGGTGATGGGGCTCATCCTCCACCACCCCACTTTCGCTTCGAAGCAGGTCAATCAGCTCCAGACATTTGCTGGCGATGTTGGCCAGTTGGTCAGTCCCCTGCGTCAATTCAAATAGCTTCAACCGAAGAGGCGACGCGTTGACGCCAGCAATTTCGTAGGACCCGCCATCGACGGCAAAGACCCGTTTCAGGACCGTCCATTTGACGGACTCGGCCATGGTCTCTGACCACGTCCGGCCGGCCGCGGCCAACCGGTTCATGATCGCCAGCACTACACCGTCGCCGCCGATCTGAGCGAATGCCGCCTCCAGCACCTCTCGCGCCTGACCGCCACCCTCACGAACATAGAGCGCCAGAGCGGAGTTCATGAGTTCGGTATCCGCTTCGAACCGTGCGGCAAGCATGCGGGATAGACGGAAAAAGTCCTGCTGACCCCGCTCGCTCCTCAGACGACCGGCTTGCGCCAGTTCGAGGAATTGATGGGGATCTATGTCCAGCATGGCCGATTGCCAGTCGCTTCGGCCCAAGAGCGAAACATCACGCGCGCTAAGGTCCAACAGCAGTTGGCTAGCCGAGCCGCCACTGTAGCGTATCGCAGTGATCAAATGGCCCAGATCGCGCCCTTGGATCCGCGCAACATGACGGTCATACGCCTCGAGCATAGCCATTGGACGGTCGGAATAGGCCAGCAGCTCGAGCCATCGCAGTATGTCATCGTGCTGGGCGTCGAGCAGCCAAGGTTGATCCCGAGCCCGCTCGAAAAGCGCCACCAGACCGCTCTCCACGCGTTCTGATGATAGAACAGCGCCGGTCATGGCCCACGCGGACATCAGATACAGCGCTAGATCTTCCGGTACATCCAACGCCAGAAGACGGCCTATTTGATCGTTCTGGGGGTGTGGCATGGCAAGCATGACCTTTCCCAACGTGAGCGCGCTTTCCCTCTCCTGCGCGGTGCCGTCTGAGCCAATCAACCGCTCTATCGCATGGGCCATCGCGCTCGCCTCGACCGCAGGCGGATCGAAACTTGCGGCCTCTCGCCTCGCTCTGTTGGCGAGCGCGTCGCTGAAATCTGGCCAGCGGCGGCGCCAACTGCCGCCCACGTCAGCGCCACTCCGGCCACGATGGATTTGCAGGAGAGATGTCGCTGCCTCGCCGTTGAACCGGACGTCGGCGAGATGGTCGATAAGAACCTGGACGGCCGCGTCGCTACCTATCCGCACGAAGGCTCCGCCATACTCCCCGGTGTAGTCCATGTGAAAGGCGGGCGGGCGCAGATGCGGTCGACGGGCGAACTGCGCCTGTTCGGCCTGACGTCGGTTCAGTTCGCGCTCCAACAACCGCGCCAGTACGTCCACGAGCTCGGGCGCAGCGAGACGGCCAATTGCGCGCGCCAGTTCGGCGTAATCTTCGCGCCCGGCCTCCGGGTCAGCCAGAGTCCGCTCTGACCAGGCTACGATCGCCTCAACCAACAAGAGATGCTCGTCGGTCGAAAGTTCGAGGCTAGGGCTCTCATCATTGCGGCCGTGACGGGCGATGAAATGACTAAGGCGCGTGATGAGGATCCGGTCTGCTTCGCGGCCGATCTCGATGCAAGCTTGGGCGAGTGAAGCGGCTGGTACTGACAAGATTCGGTTGCGGACCGCGTTGAATCGATCATCGATCTCAGCGTCGCGAGGTCCGCCCTGTGGGCGTTGTGCAGCCAATTCCTCGAGTCTCGCCATCAAACGCTTGGTGAGGTCGGGCCCCGCTCTCAACGCCCCAGCGTTAGCGAGCGCGTCCCCGCGCGGACCATTCACGATCCGCTCGGCCTGCGGTCCGCTCTCAACAAGCTCTAGGGTTCTGACCAGGTCTTCGGCCCGAAACGGCAGTTCCAATCCGACCTCGAGGCGACGCCACAAAGCCCCCGCGACAGCGTCCGGGTAACGGCTGTGAGCACGTTGAACAAGCCAGCCGGTATTTGCGCCCCGAACTGGAAAGTCCGGATCGGCGAGGAGCGCAGCGATTCCGGCGCCATCCTCACGATGGACCTCGACACGGTCCACGAGCCAGCTGAAACGAGTCAACAAGTCACCGCTGCCGATCTTGGCCTCAAGCAACTCGCGAAGGCGTGCAAGCAGGACGGGATCGTCCACGCCATCGAACCAATTGCCTTCGGCAAAACGCGTAATCAGCGCGTCGTCGGCGCTCCCGAGGATCGACATCACGTGACGGTCGGCACGCCTAAACTGGAGAGCATTGACGATCGCSAATTTCACGTCAGGATCGGGGTCTGATCGCCCCATCTCAGCGGCGAAGTCGATCCCCTCAATGTCGCCTTGGAATGCGATTTCCGAAACGATGTCCGCCCTTGTTTCAGACGAGCAAAGCGCCAGTCGCTGACGGGCGTCAGGTCCCAACACCCCGATCCTGAAGGGAGAGGCTGCCCGCAAGGCTGGAAATCTGACCTGGGTGTCGGGGTCACTGATCAAGGGCCAGACGGCGTCAGCAAACTCAGGGCGGCCCGTCGCGATTTTGAAACCGAGGATGAGTTCGCTCGGTCCATCTTGGCCCCAACGCCCAACGAACCCAACAACTTGGTCGGCGATCAGGGGCCAGAGCGACTGTCCCCCTCTAAAGATCATGTCGGCCGCCAGCAGCGGCGCGATGCCCAGGCAGCGTACAATTGTTTCGGCCACTGCGGCGCGCACCTCAGCGTCGGCCGATTGCCCCATGGCGTCGATCGCGAACAAAACCGCCTCGCTCCAGTGAGGCCAGTTTAAGATGTCGCGATCCAACTGCCGCCGCGCGTCTGGATCGTCCGTCGCGGCCATTATCAGTCGGCGCACCTCGCCCGCAGCGAACCACTCTTGGAATTGCTGGTGCTGGAAGGACACGCCCCCTTCGGTGCGGACCAATAGATGATGATTGGCCAGCAGGTCCAAGATCGCCACCGGGGAAGGCATGTCGCCAACCTGGCCCTGAGCCGCCAGGCTGGCGACCTTGGCGTTGATGGCGGTTCGCGCGCCAACCTCATCAAGGACAGACACGCCTCGGTTCATTCCGGCGACAGCGACCGCGCAAATCAGGTCAAGGGCCGCGCCCTGCAGATTCTCGTTGAGGAGATCAGCCCGATTTTGATCATCGAGTTGGGCCTCGACGACGATCCGAAGCGCCGCTTCGCGCGTGGTAGGCAGCGTGCCGCCAGGAGAAGCCTCCAAAAGAGCGCGAAGAAACAGCGGCGTAGCCACTAAGTCGCGTAGTCCTATCGTGCGCCAGGCTGAATGGAGCAGAGCGACCCCAGATTCGCCCTTGGACGCGCGCGCCAAGTCCAACTGCTGGGCTTCCGTCAACGGCGCGATCTGCAACGTTTGACCTAGCGGCGGAAGGCTGGCTTGGCGTCGGCTGGCCAGCGCCAGGCTCAAAAGCGGATAATCGCGCCGCAGCGCGCCAAGCGCCCGACGTACATTCGTCCGTCCCAATAAGTCGAGCTCGTTCCAACCGTCCATTAACAGGACCAGGCGCCCGTGTTCGGCCAGAACCCGAAAGTCGGCTTCAGAGAACGCGGTGAAACTTGCGCGACGTACCAGCGCATCCAAGATCGTGCCAGCCTGTCCGTTCCATTCGGGCAAGGGTAGAACGACTGCGATCCTTTGTCCGCGCGCCACGACGTGCTCAGCTATGCGAACGAGACTGGTCGTTTTGCCCGACCCGGGCGGCGCATAGAACGCGACGTCGCCGAACACCTCAAGCGCTCCGGCGAAGGCTTCCAACGCCAGCTCTGGCGATCGATCATCGATCCGGATATCGAGTTCGACGATGTGCTGAGGCCAACCGGGTTGATTTCGAAATTTCTGTAAGTCCGCCATCGCGGCAGGGCGCATGCGCTCGGCCACATGATCAGGATTAGCCGCTTGCTCGTCGTCGGCGCTGCCGTCGTCGTCTTGGGAGTAAGCCAGCGCGAGTTCAAGTGATCCTGGAACACGGCCAAGATTGGCGTGAGATCGCGCTAGCGCCTCACGCTTCCAATCGTTGAGCTTTTCAACCGTGTAGAAGGGCTCGTCGATCTTCACGTCGATCTTGTGCGCGCAGATAGAGCAAAGCCAAATTCCGTTGTTAGCGTGGCTTCGGTCTTCAGAACTCATCGACGCGTTGAAGCGTGGCCCCTTGGGCGCCGCCGCGGCAATGTGAGCGGCTATACCAACGTTGACAGCGCCGTCGCCGGTCGCACTCGCCCCGAGGGTTGAAACCCCGCAATCGGGGTTGGAACAGAGATAGCCGACTTGCCGACCCAACAAGGCGATCGTCGGTTTTCTGAAGTCGTCCCGATTCCCCATTTCGTCACTATACCGCGAAGCAGGTGACCTTGGTGTGCGCCCGCGCGGCGATCCCCCGGCTAGTCACGGCCTCGATGAATTCGAAAAGGATGGGGTCGCGCCAGATAGACATCGTTGTCGGCCGCCCGAGAGCGGACCTTCTCGAGGGCAGATAAGAGTCATGAACTGCCGAAAACCAGTCGCGTAGTTTTGAGTCAGATCTCGCGACATTGGAGTCAGTCGCGAAATTTGGAGTCAGCCCTAACCCAGGCGTTGCTGGGTGTTCCAGTCGCAGCTTAAAGAGTCAGTGACATCTGACGAAGCTCCCGTCGCGCCGCCGATGAGGTGAAGGGAGATCACCATGACTGGCGACGAGAAACTACAGACCGCGACAGACCAAATCGCCACCGTTCTAGCCAGCGACACACGCTTGCCGATGACGCTGGCGACCAGTTCTGCCCGGCCTGAGCGCCTAACAGACCCGCTGGAGGTCGGCCGTCGCCCCGATCCACACGGCAGACCTCTTCATGCCCGCCTGGAGCGAACCGGCCAAGTCGCCCTCCTCCAACGGTTCGCAGAAAGATAGGAAGATATTCCTATCTTTCTGCGCCTTACACTGCCAACCGAGCCAATCCACGAGAGAGGAATATTTTCCTAACCACCCGCCGACTGCGACGGCCGCGCGGCCGTTTGCGGCGAGGAGAACCGCACGGGAACCATGGCGCATCCCGCGGCAACGCCCTCCCCTTACAACCCATCTACGCCTCCGCGGGCGACGAGCCTCGACCCGACATGAACCGGAAGGTCCATTCTCCCGGCGCCACCCCGTAGCCGACGGCGGCGCCTTGTCGGCCGAGCCATCGCGCGCCGGCGGGCGGACGGGTGAGTCGCGCGCCGCCGTTCGGGAGCCAGACCTCGCCGTCGCACGCGCCTGGAATTGAGACATCGAGCGTAATCGAACCGTCAGCCTCTCGGCGCCAACGCGAACCGATCTCGCCACGCGGAGTCACGAGGCGAGCGCCCACCCAGGCCAGGCCTTGAGGCATGACGGGACGCACCTGGATGCGCGAATAGCCCGGCGCGATCGGGCGGATGCCCGCCAGACCCTCGTAGAACCAACTGCTGATCGAAGCGAAGTAGTGATGGTTCCACGAGCGGGAACCCAGCCCCCAGCCCTCGGGCATGCTGCGGATGTCGTTCTTCAGCCAGAAACCCCAGCTGGGTTCGTCGGTGCGGGTCACGACCTTCCAGACCGTGTCGCCATGGCCGTGGTCGCTGAGCAGGCGCGGCAGGTAGCGCAAGGCGTAGACCCCGACGTCCAGCCTGTAGCCCTTGGCGACGATGTCGGCCGCCAGGCCATCGACCACCGCCTGACTCTGGCCGTCCGGAACAAGACCCAGCGCCACCGGCAGCACGTTCATGGTCTGGACATAGGGCGCCGGCTTGCCGCCTTCGGGCGGGGCGACGTAGCGCTTGGCCGACGCGTCCCAGTAG
>NZ_JBFTZS010000057.1:0-14452 GCF_056406675.1 Caulobacter sp. P1_B12_2
TCTCCGACCATATCGTCGGCAATCCGATGCTGCCCGCCATCCACGGCGGCGTGCTGGGCGCCTTCATGGAGATGACCGCCCTGGCCCAGCTGTCGGTGGCCGAGCCGCTGAAGCGCCAGCCGCGCACCATCGACGTCTCGATCGAATACCTGCGCACGGGCCGGCCGCTGACCACCTTCGCCCGCGCCCAGATCAAGAAGGTCGGGCGGCGGATCGCCAATGTCCATGTCGAGGCCTGGCAGGAGCAGCGCGCCGCCCCCATCGCCGCCCTGCGCGGCCATTTCCTGTTGACCTCCGCGGAGGACTGAAAGCGTGGCGTCCGGCGCCGGCCGAAAGGACAACCCCGGGTTCGGTCCATATCGACCGCCGATATGGACCGAACGTGGGTCTGCGAGGGTAAAATATTGCTAAGTGACGCGCGATAACAACCACATTACACCCATGTAATGCGAGTTTAGTGCGTCAACGTTTCTTAAAAACGCTTCATGAAGCAAAGGTAACGGGTGTTCACCATCCCGCGGGCCTATACCCCTGATCACCGGACGCGGACGGCGCGCCGGACCAACAGGGAACTAAGACAATGACCTTCTCGACCAACGGCTTCTCCGGTTTCGCCAGCATCGTTCTGGCCATGCTGCCCCTCGTCGTGATCGCCGGTTCGCTCGTCTCGAGCTTCTAAGTGATCGCCGCGTAGCTCCACCGGGTTCGCGACCCTCAGGCGCTCAGCGCCTTACGGGCCGCCCGGTGGAGAAGGGCGTGACGATGCGCCAAACGATCGATGTCGGCGTCGTATCCGCCGCCGATCACCCCCGTCACCGGGATCCCCCTTTTCAGACATGAGCCCAGGACGAACGCCTCGCGCCGCGCGAGCCCCTCGTCGCTCAAACTCAGCCGCCCCAGCTTGTCGTCCGCGTGCGGATCGACCCCGGCGTTGAAGAACACCAGGTCCGGCGCCACGCGCGCCAGCAGGTCCGGCAGGATCTCCCCCAGCTTTTCCAGATAGGCCGCGTCGCCCGTGCCGTCCGGCAGGTCGACGTCGAGGTCGCTCGTCGCCTTGCGGGCCGGGAAGTTCTTCTCGGCGTGCATCGAGAAGGTGAAGACGCTGGGGTCGTCGTCGAAGATCCGCGCCGTGCCGTCGCCTTGGTGGACGTCGAGATCCACCACCAGCACCCGGCCGACCTCGCCCTCGGCCAGCAGCCGCCGGGCCGCCACCGCCACGTCGTTGAACACGCAGAAGCCCGCCCCGGTGTCGGCCTGGGCATGATGGCTGCCGCCGGCGGTGTTGCAGGCGATCCCATGCTCCAGAGCCAGACGCGCCGCCGCCAGGGTGCCGCCGGTGGCCGCCCGGGCCCGCGCCGCCACCGAGTCGGTGTTGGGCATGCCGATCCGCCGCACGACATCGGCCGGCAGGGTCAGCTCGATCACTCCGCGCACATAGGCCTCGTCATGGACCAGCAGCAGACTGTCCAGGTCGATCGGCTCGGGCCGCACGAAGCCGGCCGGTCCCGCCACCCCCTCGGCCTCCAGCACGGCGGCCAGGCGCGAGAACTTGTCCATCGGAAAGCGATGTCCCGCCGGCATCTCGGCGCGGAAGGCGGGGTGGTGGATGATCGGCGGAAAAGGCGTGGCCATCAGGCAACGATGGTGAGCCGAAGGGTCCCATGCAAGCTCGCGACTTGCCTAGGCTTTGCGGCGCGCCTAACCAACCGCCATGCGCACGCCCGAGAACCTCGCCGAAATCCTCGACCTCGAAGCCATCGAGGTGAACCTGTTCCGGGGCGTCAGCCCCAATGACGGCTTTCCCCGCATCTTCGGCGGCCTGGTCATCGCCCAGGCCCTGATGGCGGCCTACAAGACCGTGCCCGAACGGGTCTGCCACTCGCTGCACGCCTATTTCATCCGGCCCGGCGATGTGAACGCTCCGGTGCTCTACGAGGTCGAGCGGGCGCGCGACGGCGGCACCTTCACCACCCGGCGGGTGGCGGCCATCCAGCACGGCGAACAGATCTTCAACCTGGCCTGCTCGTTCCAGACGCCCGAAGCGGGGCTGGAGCACCAGGCGCCGATGCCGTCGAGCCTCGATCCGGAAACCCTGCCGACCGACGCCGAATACCTGCGCTCGCTGGGCGACGAGGTGCATCCCAAGTTCGTCAAGATGGCCGAGTATCCCCGCCCGATCGACCTGCGTTGGGTGGATCCGCAACACCCGACCAAGCCGACGCCCAAGCCGTCGACCAAGGAGGTCTGGATGCGGGCCAAGGCGCCGCTGGGCGACGACATCCGCCTGCAGCAATGCGCCCTGGCCTATGCCTCGGACATGGCCTTCATGGAAAGCGCCCTGCGCCCGCACGGCCTGATCTGGACCACGCCCGGCCTGCAGGCCGCCAGCCTGGACCACGCCATGTGGTTCCACCATCCGTTCGACTTCAACGACTGGCTCCTGTTCTCTCAGGACAGCCCGTCGGCCTCGCAGGGCCGCGGCCTGGTGCGCGGCCAGATGTTCACCCGCGACGGCAAGCTGGTGGCCTCGGTGGCCCAGGAATGCCTGATGCGGGTGCGGAAGTAGGCTAGGCGCCTTCCCTCCCCCTTGTGGGGAGGGAAAAGACCGAATTCAGTCGTAGTGGCGCTCGGCGTCGTCGTCTTCGGCCGGTTCTTCCGGGCCTTCCGGCTCGCCCACCATCAGCGGCGGATCGGCCAGGACCAGGCCTTCGGCGAGCTTCACCTCGGGCACGGCGGCGCGGGTGAAGGGCAGGTACCAGGTCTGGCCGCCCAGGGCCGGGGTGATCTCGAGCAGGTCGTCGGCGCCGAAGTTCTGCACGCTCTTGATCTTGCCGATCAGGTCGTTGGTCGTCGCGTGGCGCACGGTCAGGCCGATCAGGTCGGTCAGGTAGAACTCGTCCTCGTCCGGCTCGGGCAGAGCCGAGCGGGGAACGTAGAGCCGCAGGCCGCGCAGGGCGTCGGCGGCCTCCTTGGTGTCGATCCCGACGCAGCGGGCGACGACGCCGTCCTTGGCCACGCGGGCGGTGGTCAGGGTCAGGGCGGGCGAGCCGTCCTGGCGCGTCAACGCCTTGAACCTGGTCAGGGTCAGCGGGTCTTCGGTATAGGCCGCGATGCGCACCTCGCCGCGCACGCCGAAGCCGCCGGCGACGCGGCCGACCAGGATCAGGGTCTGCGAGGGGGATTGGGTCATGAGCGGATCGCGCAAAAGAAAACGCCGCCGCCAGGTCGAAACCCGGCGGCGGCGCTTCCGAAGGCCTTAGCCTTCGGTGGTTTCTTCCGAAGCCGGGGCTTCTTCAGCGGCGGCTTCAGCGGCCGGAGCCTCTTCGGCGGCGGCTTCTTCAGCGGGAGCTTCAGCAGCCGGAGCTTCTTCGGCGACGACTTCCGGTTCCGGAGCCGGAGCGGCGGCGGCTTCAGCGGCGGCGGTGGCGGCGGCTTCAGCAGCGGCGGCGGCAGCGGCCTTGGCGTCTTCCTTGGCCTGGACTTCGGCGGCCGCGCGGTCGGCGTCGCGCTGGGTGCGCTCGGCGTCACGCTCTTGGGCCTTCTTGCCCGGCTTGGCCTTCTCGGGGTTGTTGCCGTGGGTCCACTGGACCAGGCCGGCGGCGGCCAGGAAGCGAGCGACGCGGTCGGTCGGTTGAGCGCCCTTGGCCAGCCAGCCTTGGATGGACTCGACCTTCAGGGTCACGCGCGCGGCGTCGTCCTTCTTGAGCAGCGGGTTGTAGGTGCCGACCTTCTCGATGAAGCGGCCGTCGCGGGGCGAGTGGCTGTCAGCGACGACGATCGAGTAATAGGGGCGCTTCTTGGCGCCGCCACGGGCGAGACGGATCTTCAGCATAGTCTTAGTCCTTGGTCTAAAGTTCTATTTCTTGAACGGGTTGAAGCCGGGGGGCAGGCCGCCCAAACCGGATAGAAGGTTGGGCTTGGCGTCGCCGCCGCCCCCGGATCCCGGAAGACCGGGGAGCCCCGGAAGGCCGCCGAGGCCTCCCGCGGAATTCGGATCAGGCTGGGCGAGCTTGCCGCCGCCCATCGCCTTGAGCTTGGACATGTCGCCGCCGCCCATCATGGCGGCCATGCGGGCCATGCCCTTGCCGCCGTCCTTGCTCATGGCCTTGAACATGTCGGCCATCTGGCGGTGTTGCTTGAGCAGGCGGTTGACCTCGGCGACGTCCACGCCGGCGCCGGCCGCGATGCGGCGCTTGCGCGAGGCGGCCAGCACGTCGGGCTTCTTGCGCTCCAGCTTGGTCATCGAGCCGATGATCGCCTGCTGGCGGCGGAAGACGCTGTCGTCGACGCCGCTCTCGGCGATCTGCTTCTTGACCTTCTGGACACCGGGCAGCAGGCCCATGATGCCCTGCATGCCGCCCATCTTCTGCATCTGGTTCAGCTGGGCGGCCAGGTCGTTGAGGTCGAACTGGCCCTTGGCCAGCTTCTTGGCCATGCGCTCGGCTTCGGCCACGTCGAGGTCTTGCGCGGCCTTCTCGACCAGCGCGACGACGTCGCCTTGACCCAGGATCCGGCCAGCCACGCGGCGGGCGTCGAACACGTCCAGCGCATCGATCTTCTCGCCGGCGCCCAGGAACTTGATCGGCAGGCCGGTGACGTGGCGCATCGACAGCGCGGCGCCGCCCCGGCCGTCGCCGTCGGCGCGGGTCAGGATCAGGCCCGTCAGCGGCAGGCGCTCGTGGAAGGCCTTGGCGGTGCGGACCGCGTCCTGGCCGGTCAGGCTGTCGGCCACCAGGATGGTTTCGGTCGGGTTGGCGATGCGGGCGATTTCCGCCGCTTCGCTCATCATCGCCTCGTCCAGCGTGGTGCGGCCGGCGGTGTCGAGGATCAGGACGTCGTAGCCGCCCAGCTTGGCGGCGAGCAGGGCGCGCTTGGCGATGTCGGCGGCGCTCTGGCCCGCGACGATCGGCAGGCTCTCGACCTCGACCTGCTTGGCCAGCATGGCCAGCTGTTCCATGGCGGCTGGACGGCGGGTGTCGAGCGAGGCGACCAGCACCTTCTTGCGCTCGAGCTTGTTCAGCCGCAGGGCCAGCTTGCCGGTGGTGGTGGTCTTGCCCGAGCCTTGCAGGCCGGCCATCAGGATCACAGACGGCGGGTTCAGGGCCAGGTTCAGGCCGGTGGGGACCTCGCCGCCCAGCATGTCGACCAGACCGTCATAGACGATCTTGACGACCTGGTCGGCCGGCTTGACCGAGCGGATGACCGCTTCGCCGGAAGCGGCTTCCTTGGCCTTGGTGATGAAGTCCTTGACGACCGGCAGGGCGACGTCGGCTTCCAGCAGCGCGACACGGACTTCGCGCAGCGCTTCGTCGATGTCCTTCTCGGACAGCACGCCGCGACCACCGAGGCGGTCGAAGACGCCTGAAAGTCGCTCTGTAAGGCCGTCGAACATGCGGAACCCTGGTTAGACTCAAGACCCAAACGCGATCAGCCCCCATGGACGATCACGTCGATGGGGGTCCTCACCGGCCTCGTCCAGATGGATCCCGCGCTAGCGGGCTGGGGTCGTGACGGTAGAGGCGCTGCTGATGAAGCGCCGGAAGCGCGCGCTTATGCACGAAAGGGGGCGGGGAGTCAAAAGGCTCAGCCCCGCAGTTCCAGCCCGTTGCCTTCGGGGTCCGACAGATAGAGCGAGGTCGCCTCGCCGGTCGAGCCATGGCGTTCCCCGATCTCGCCGATCGCGACGCCGTGGGCTTCCAGATGGGCGCGCACCGTCTCGACGTCGAAGTCGATCACCCGCAGGCACAGATGGTCCATGTTGTGGCCCTCGGCGCCCGGCGCGGCGCCGCCCATCCGGCCCAGGCGGCCGCCGACATCGACCAGGTCGATGAGCTGGGCTCCGGCCCGCAGCTGGACCAGACCGATGGCGTCTTGCCGTCGCTCCACCGTGCAGCCCAGAACATCGATGTAGAACCGCTCCATCAGGGCGGGATCGCGGGCGCGGATCACCACGTGGTCGATGCCGAGCAGGCGCATGACGAGATCCTCGGGCAGGAAGCGTTCCCGCCCGAGGTATTCATCGCACGCGTCCGGGGCAAGCCTGGTCGATCAGAGCAGCCAGCCGCTGGTCGACACCGAATTGTCGGCGACCAGCACGGCGAAGTCCGACTGGCCGTCGCCGTCGATGTCGCCCCAGACGATCGACACCTGGCCACCCAGGCCCCAGCCGTAGGCGCCGAGGTCGACGCCTCCCAGCGCCCCGATGGCCTTCAGCACGTTGGAATAGGCGCTGACCATCAGCTGGCCCACGCCGCCGGCCGTCCAGTGCGAGACCAGCGAGAAGGCCTGGTCGCCGTCCAGGGCGGTGTTGGCGTCCAGGGCGCTGAAGTCGAACAGGTCGCCGCGGCTGAAATCGCTGACGAAGTCGATCGCCAGGTCGTCCTCGTCGGGGAAGGAGGCGGCGTCGAAGGCGTAGACGTCGTTCCCACCCCCGCCGATCAGGATGTCGAAACCGGCCCCGCCGTTCAGGCGGTCGTTGCCCGCGCCACCGAGCAGGATGTCATTGCCGCCCGCCCCGAACAGGCTGTCGTTCCCGGCCTCGCCGCTCAGCAGGTTGAAGGCGTCGTTGCCCTCGATGACGTTGGCCAGACTGTTGCCCGTACCGAGATTGGCGTCGCCGGTGAGCCGAAGGTTCTCCAGATTGGAGCCGAGGCCGTAGCTGATCGCGCTCCAGACGGTGTCGGTCCCGCCCCCGGCCAGTTCCGTGACGGTGTCACGCCAGTTGTCGACGATGTAGCGGTCGTCGCCGACCCCGCCGGTCATCTTGTCGACGCCAAGACCGCCGTCGAGGATGTCGTTGCCCAGGCCGCCGTTCAGGATGTCGGCCCCGTCGCGGCCTTCCAAGGTGTCGTTTCCGGCGTTACCGGTCAGGGTGTTGGCCGCCGTGTTGCCGATCAGCCGGTCCGAGCCGCCGCCGCCCACGCCGTTCTCGATCGTCGCGCCATAGGCGATCGCGACATTGTCGGTCAGCCGCCCGACCACCGGATTGGCGGCCAGGACCGCCATGTTGGCGTTGTAGGTCGCCAGGGGAACCGGGGCGTAGCCGGCCGCCGCCCGGTTCGCGTTGACCTGCTCGAACGACGGGGCGGTGGCGTAGGTCACCCCGCCGATGCTGCTCAGCGAGCCGGGGGTCAGGTCGATGATCTGGTCGGTCGCGTAGCCCGAGGCGTCCAGGGTGTCGATGCCGCCGGCGTCCCAGATGGCCATGACCGGGGCGGGAGTCTTGGTGAAGTCGTAGGAATCGCGGCCGGCGTTGCTGTTGAAGCCGTAGGTCGTATTGCCCGTGCGGGTGGTCATGTCGGCGCCGTAGATCGCCTGGATCGCGGCGATGTCGTGCACCAGGGGCGTGGAGGCGTAGACCGTTGTCGACAGGTTGAAGTCGAAGTGCCGCGCCCCGGTCTCGGCTCCGGCGAAGTAGGACATGATGCTGTAGGCGCGGCTGTCCTGATAATATTCGGCGTTGGCCGTGTAGGTGATGCTGACGCCCGGGGCGGCGTTGTAGTCGCCGGGGTGCTGCAGGCCCAGGGCGTGGCCGCTCTCGTGGGTCAGGGTGTGGATCCCGTAGAGGCCCTCGTCGAGCTGGAAGTTGCTGGGCTGGTTGGCGCTGACCCAGACGTCGCCGGCGATCAGGTCGGCGTTGTCGGGCGTGTAGTCGTACGGCAGGTAGGCATAGGCCTGGGTGCCGGGCCGGTTGGTGTAGTTGGCGAAGGTGATGTCGGCCACCTCGGGCGCGCTCTCCACCAGGGTGGGGGCGATCAGGTCGTCCCAGCTGGCCATGGCCTCGCGCGCGGCGGCCTTCTGGGTCTCGGTGAACGGGGCGAAGCCGAAATATTCGGGCCGGCCGTAGAGCTCTCCATCCTCCTCATAGACATAGGGCTCGGCGAACATGCTGTCGGCGGTGTGAAAGCCGAAGTTCAGCACCGAGACGTCGCCGTCGCGCGGCGCGGCGTGGTCGACATCGCCCGGCGTCCAGCCGGCCCCGCCGCGATTGAGCTGCTCGATCACCTGCTCGATCGTGAACACCGGCTTGTCGCGGATCGTGCCGCCCTGGCCGTCCACCGAGGCGTCGACCGGCTGGACCGAGACGTTCAGCGGCGGCGCCACCGTGTCAGTCGGCCCCTGGAAGACCGGGTAGCTGGTTTCGCGATGGAGGTCCTGGTCCAGGCTTTCGTCGTGAAGGCGCATCGGTTCTTCCCGTTTCTGGCGGTTTCAGGGGGCCGGCCGTGATCGCCACGGCAGGGTCTCGGCGAGCGCGGCGTTCAGGGCCGCGTCGAATGGGGCGGAAGGCCTGGTCGCGTCGGCGGGCAGGGGCGTCGCGCGAGGCGCGGCGCCGAACAGCTCGGACGGGGCGGCCGTGGCGCGGAAGACGCGCAGGCTGAACACCAACAGCGGGCCGCCCTTCGCATCGCCGGGCTGGACGTTGGCGTGGACCAGCAGCACGGCGGTGTCGGCGGCGATCAGGCCAGGGTCGCCCGGCGCCAGCAGGACCACCGGGATCGGCGCCTTGTCGGCGGCCAGGGTCCTGACCCGGTCGCAGAGCGCGGCCAGCAGTCGGCGACGGTCAGGCAGGCGGTCGGGGTCGACCAGGCACTGGACGCCGAGGCGCTTGGCGCCGTCCCAGGCCAGGGTTGGGGTGGAGGCCGCCGCCGAACCGTCGCAAATCATGGCCCCGATCACGGGAAGAGCGCAGGCCCATGCCATGAAATGACGGATTGGCGACATGGATTTCCCCGCTGTCGATCGGTATCGGGCGTCTTCCGCCCTCCGGTCACCTTTGCGAGGAAATCATTCGTATGCAAGCTTAACGTGTATTGTGAAGCTTACAAAACCTATGTGTGTCGAGAAGGCGACTGAGCGCGGCGTCAGTCGGCCGGCGAGGTGATCGTCGCGCCGGAGGCCTTCAGGCGATCCAGCACGCCGTTGGCCGGCAGAAGGAAGGCCAGGTCGACGACGGCGATGGTCACGCCGGGCCGGTTCAGGGCCTCGTTCAGGGCGTCGGCCGACTGGCCGATCTGCTGGCCCAGCAGGGCCGGCCCGCCGGGCGCCCGCATCACGCAACGCTGCGCGGCCGAGGCCGAATAGCGGGCCCGCACGCTGGCCAGGTCGCCATTGGCCCAGTCCGTCCCGATGGTGGTGGGATGGGCGCCTTCATATTCCAGCTCGCTCAGGGCGTCGCGCAGGCAGGCCAGGTTGGCGTCCTCCGACAGCTTGCCGGCGCTGGCGAGGATGGGACCCAGACGGTACTGGCTCATCGCCTTGACCTTCACGCCCTTGACCTTGGCCATGCGCTCGATGGTGCTGACCGGCTTGGCCTCGGACAGCCCCGCCGCCTGGCGGAAGTCCGACAGCACGATGAAGCCGGCCACGGCGGGTTTCCAGTCCTTGTACGGCACGGCGGTGCGCTCGGCGCGCACGCGGGCGCTGACGAACCGGGCCAGCAGGTCGGGCGGCAGACGGTTCTCCAGCTTCTTGCCGAACGGCTGGCGCACGCCGCCCCCGCCGGTCAGGAAGAACTTGGTGACCTGAAGGGGGSCGACGGAGGCCYCGGGCGGGATCAGCACCAGGCTGGCCTGGTCCATCGCGCGGTTCAGGCGGGGGCTGTCCCACTTCAGCTGGTGCGGCAGGGGCGGGGCCGACCCGACCACATACAGCTTGGCGCCGCCCTTCTCGACCAGCCACAGGGCCGGGCCCGGCGGCCGGGCGACCACCTGCAGCTCTTCGACGACGGCGCTGCCGGGGTCCTGTGGGAACAGCTCGACGGTCTGGGGCGGCGGGGTCTGGGCCGAGGCCGGGAGAGCCAGGACCGTGAGGGCGAGGGCCGCGCCGCCGATCAGCGCCGAAATGCGTCGAACCATGACCGTCCTCGTCTCGTGAAGCGTGGCTAGAGGATAGGTATTCTAGTGCCGTGGCGAAAGCGCGGCGGGCGGCAGATCGCGCAGGGTCTGGGCCAGCAGCCGCCCCTCGGCGCCCCGGCTGGAGCCCGCCCGCCAGGCCACGACGATCTCGCGGCTGGAATGGTCGGAGTTCAACGGCCGGATGGTGACCGGTGCGTTCTCGGCCAGGCCGGCCGCCACGGCCATCGACGGCAGGAACGACACGCCCAGGCCCGAGCCGATCATCTGAACCAGGGTGGGCAGTGAGGTGGCCGCGAAGCTTTCCTCGTCGCCGGCGCCTCTGGGCGGCTCCAGCCCGCAGGCGGCCAGGGCGTGGTCGCGCAGGCAGTGGCCGTCCTCGAGCAGGATCATGTCGTCGCCGCGCAGGGTTTCGGGATCGACCCGGTCGAAGGCCGCCATGCGGTGGTTGGCCGGGGCGGCGGCCAGCAGCTCGTCGTCCTCGACATGGGCCCAGTCCAGGCCGGTCATGTCGTAGGGCAGGGCGATCAGGGCGGCGTCCAGGGCGCCGGACTTCAGGGCGCCGATCAGCCGGTGGGTCAGGTCCTCGCGCAGGTACAGCTTCAGCTTGGGGAACTGGTCGCGCAGGGCCGGCAGGGCGCGCGGCAGCAGGTAGGGGGCGACGGTGGGGATCACGCCCAGGCGGAACCGGCCCGCCAGGGGCTGGCCCGCGCCGCGCGCCGCCTGCACCAAGTCCTCGGCCTGGGCCAGGATCGCCTCGGCCCGGCGCACGGCCTCCTGGCCGGCGGCGGTCAGGATCACGCCGGAGCGGGCGCGGTCGACGACGGGCGCGCCCAGGATCTTCTCCAGCTCCTGAATCCCGGCCGACAGGGTGGGCTGGGTCACGTGGCAGGCCTCGGCCGCCCGGCTGAACGAGCCGTGTTCCGATAGGAGCTTCAGATATTGCAGCTGGCGCAGGGTCGGGAGCATGACCGTTAGATAGGCGCGATCTATCGGATTTCAAAAGACAATTGACGGTTTCTTTGCTGCAACCGCGAAGCCGCGCGAGGTGGGCGCATAGATCCACCCTATCGCCAAGCATGAAACAATCGATTGGCCCTATCGAAATCCTTTGCCTACAAGGCTCCTCGCAATTCCTGCAGGAGAACTTCATGTCCTTGATCAACACCCAGATCAAACCCTTCACCGCCCAGGCCTACAAGGGCGGCAAGTTCGTCGAGGTCAGCGACGCCGACCTGAAGGGCAAGTGGTCCGTCGTGTTCTTCTACCCGGCCGACTTCACGTTCGTCTGCCCGACCGAACTGGAAGACCTGGCCGACAACTACGCCACGTTCCAGCGTCTGGGCGTCGAGATCTATTCGGTGTCGACCGACACCCACTTCTCGCACAAGGCCTGGCACGACAGCTCGCCGGCGATCGGCAAGATCCAGTACGCCATGGTCGGCGACCCGTCGGGCCTGATCACCAACAACTTCGGCGTCATGCGCGAAGGCGTGGGCCTGGCTGACCGCGGCACCTTCCTGATCGATCCGGAAGGCGTGATCCAGTTCGTCGAAGTGACCGCCGAAGGCATCGGCCGCAACGCCATCGAACTGCTGCGCAAGATCAAGGCCGCCCAGTACGTCGCCAGCCACCCGGGCGAAGTCTGCCCGGCGAAGTGGGAAGAGGGTGAAAAGACCCTGGCCCCGTCGCTCGACCTCGTCGGCAAGATCTAAGCCTACCAAGGTTCGCCGCGGCCCTTCGGGGTCGCGGCGCGGCTCGCCGCCGGTTCCGTCAGCCCCCAGTGGACTTGGGGGAACCGGCGGCGACACCCGCCCTTTCCAGACATCCCAAATCCGGCGTCGCGTCTCCCCGCGCGCCTTGCAGTCGGAGCCCCGCCATGTTGGACGATGGTCTGAAGACCCAGCTGAAAGCCTATCTGCAGAACCTGCGTCAGCCGATCGAGCTGGTCGCCTCGCTGGGCGAGGGCGTGGGATCCAAGGACATGCTGGCGCTGCTCGAGTCCGTGGCCGAGACCTCCGACAAGGTCAGCCTGAACCTGGCCGGCGACGACGCCCGCAAGCCGTCCTTCGCCATCACTCGCGCCGATGGAAGCGCGGATGTCCGCTTCGCCGGCCTGCCCCTGGGTCACGAGTTCACCTCGCTGGTGCTGGYCCTGCTGCACGTCGGCGGCCACCCGCCCAAGTTCGACGCCGAGGTGCTGGACCAGGTCCGCGCCCTGGAAGGCGAGTACCGCTTCGAGACCTATTTCTCGCAGAGCTGCCAGAACTGCCCGGACGTGGTCCAGGCGCTGAACACCATGGCCGCCCTGAACCCCAATATCACCCACGTCGCCATCGACGGCGCGCTGTTCCAGCAAGAAGTCGAAGAGCGCCAGGTCATGGCCGTGCCGACCATCCTGCTGAACGGCCAGCCGTTCGGCCAGGGCCGCATGAGCCTGGAGCAGATCCTGGCCAAGCTGGACACCGGCGTGGCGGCCCGCGAGGCCGAGAAGATCAAGACCAAGGACGCCTTCGACGTTCTGGTGGTCGGCGGCGGCCCCGCTGGGGCCGCGGCGGCGATCTACGCCGCCCGCAAGGGCATCCGCACCGGCGTGGCGGCCGAGCGCTTCGGCGGCCAGGTGCTGGACACCATGGCCATCGAGAACTTCATCTCGGTGTCGCACACCGAAGGTCCCAAGCTGGCCTCGGCGCTGGAGCAGCACGTCAAGGACTACGACGTCGACATCATGAACCTGCAGAAGGCCGTCGGCCTGGTTCCCGCAAGGACGCCGGGCGGCCTGATCGAGGTCAAGCTCGAGAACGGCGCCAGCCTGATGTCGCGCAGCGTGATCCTGGCCACCGGCGCCCGCTGGCGGAACATCAACGTGCCCGGCGAGGCCGAGTACAAGAACAAGGGCGTGGCCTATTGCCCGCACTGCGACGGCCCGCTGTTCAAGGGCAAGCGCGTGGCGGTGATCGGCGGCGGCAACAGCGGCGTCGAGGCGGCCATCGACCTGGCGGGCCTAGTCGCCCACGTGACCCTGATCGAGTTCGACAGCCAGCTTCGCGCCGACGCCGTCCTGCAGCGCAAGCTGGCCAGCCTGCCGAACGTTCGCATCGTCACCTCGGCCCTGACCACCGAGGTCCTGGGCGACGGGAACAAGGTCACCGGCCTGACCTACAGGGACCGCAACCACGACCAGATCCATCAGGTCGACCTGGAAGGCGTGTTCGTGCAGATCGGCCTGGTGCCCAACACCGAGTGGCTGAAGGATGCGGGCGTGGCCCTGACCCAGCGCGGCGAGATCGAGGTCGATCATCGCGGCGAGACCTCGCTGCCCGGCGTGTTCGCCGCCGGCGACGTCACGACCACGCCGTACAAGCAGATCATCATCGCCATGGGCGAGGGCTCGAAGGCGGCCCTGTCGGCCTTCGACTACATGATCCGCCTGGAGCCGGCGGTTCCCGCCGAGCAAGAGGCCGCCTGACGCCCGTTTGATCAGGGGCGAAAGCGCCCCTGTCGGGTCTCCATGAAGCCGTCGTGACCGCCTTTCCGGGCCTTCGCGGCGGCTTTCGTGCGTCTGGCGATGCGTCAATGCGCCTCTCGCCGAACGCGCGATCTTGACCTCGACAGCAATCTCGGGCGCGGGCTATCTTGTTAACGAATGGGCAAATGATTCTACGGGTCGGCACGGCCGAATCGGCGCGATGGGCGTCGTCCCGAGAATCGTAGGGGATGGGCAAGATGAGGCTGCTGTCGAAGGGCGATCGCAACACCAAGGGCGGCGTCAAGCCCGTGATGCTGGCCGCCGAGAACGATCGTCCGGAAGCCGACAGCGACCGCTTGGTCGAAGCCACCCAGGCCATCGGCGTCCGCTATGAGACCATCCACGGCGGGCTGGACAGCATCAGCCGCGTGGTCGAGCACCTGCGGGCCATCGAGCCGCTGCTCTCCGAGATCCGCGGCCCGGTCGCCGAGGAATTCGAAGCTCGCCGCGCCGAACACGCCGAACTGATCTCCCTGCGCGCCGCCCACGAACAGGCCGCGCGCCAACTGGCCCACGCCCAGGCCGAGGAACGCGAGCTGTCCGCCAAGCTGGCGACCGCCGACGCCGCCCTGACCGAATCCGACGCGCGCCGCCAGTCCCTGGACGTCGCCCTCGAGGACGGAGCCCTCGAGATCGACCGCCTGCGCAACGGCCTGCAGCAGTCCGAGCTCAAGGTCGGCGGCCTGGAGGCCTCGCTGCGCGACGCCACCTCGCGCGCCGAGCACCTGGCCCAGGATGTCGACACCCTGCGCGCCCAGACCCAGGACATCGACGCCCGTCGCGGCGAGTCCGAGGCCTATCTGGCCGCCGCCAAGCAGCAATCGGCCCTGCAGGTCGAAGAGCTGGGCACCCTGAAGAAGCGCCTGGAGCAGGCCGGCGCCGACGTCGCTCGCCTGTCGCGCATCGAGACCGAGCTGGAAGCCCAGATCGCCGCCGAACGCGCGCGTCTGCTGGCCGCCGACAACGCCCTGACCACGGTCCAGGCCGACAGCGCCCGCACGATCCGCGGCCTGGAAGCCCAGGTCGAGTCCGGCCGCGCCGAGGTCCTGGCCCTGCAGACCCGTCTGGAGAC
>NZ_JBFTZS010000058.1:0-14128 GCF_056406675.1 Caulobacter sp. P1_B12_2
CGATTGGCCAGGACCTGGACGTTGTCGGGAGCCACGAGGCGGGCCCGATCGTAGGTCGTCAGGGCCTGATCGAAACGGCCGAGGTCCGACAGCGCCGCGCCGCGATTGCACAGGGCGTCGACGAAGCCCGGCGACAGGAGCAGGGCGCGGTCGTAGGCCGCGAGCGCTTCGGCGGGCCGGCCCAGACGGCGCAGGGCCACGCCCCGGGCGTTCAGCACGGGCGGATTGTCGGGATCGGCCGCCAGGGCGGCGTCGCAGGCTGAAAGGCCGTCCTCGAACCGCTCCAGCGCCACCAGGGCCGTGGCGCGGGCCGACAGCACGCCGGCGCGGACGGGGTCCAGCGTCAGGGCGTGGTCGAGAGCTTCCAGGGCTTCAGCGGTCAGCCCCAGGGCCAGCCGCGACACCCCCAACACGTGCCAGGCGGCGATCGCGGCGGGATCGTCGGCGACCAAGCGCTCGCACAGCGCCGCCGCCTCGGCGGGTCGGCCGGCCTGATAGAGATCGAAAGCCTGGCGCGCGGTCATGGCGGCGCCCCCCGGCTCGCCGGATCAGTCCGCCTTGCTGAAGATCAGCGTGCCGTTGGTGCCGCCGAAGCCGAAGCTGTTGGACATCACGGTGGTCAGCGGCTTGTCCGAGCGCTCCAGCAGGATCGGCAGGTCGGCGAACTCGGGATCCAGGGTCTCGATGTTGGCGCTCTGGGCGGCGAAGCCGTTGTCGAGCATCAGGATCGAATAGATCGCCTCCTGCGCGCCCGCCGCGCCCAGGCTGTGGCCCGTCAGCGACTTGGTCGAGGAGATCAGCGGAGCCTTGTCGCCGAACACGTCGCGGACCGCGCCCATCTCCTTGCTGTCGCCGACCGGCGTCGAGGTGCCGTGCGGGTTCAGATAGTCGATGGTCCGGCCGCCGGCCTCGGCCATGGCGATCTTCATGCAGCGCGCCGCGCCTTCGCCCGACGGGGCGACCATGTCGAAGCCATCGGAATTGGCGGCGTATCCGACCAGTTCGCCGTAGATCTTGGCCCCGCGCGCCTTGGCGTGCTCGTACTCCTCGAGAACGACGATCCCGGCCCCGCCGGCGATCACGAAGCCGTCGCGGTCCTTGTCATAGGCGCGGCTGGCCACGGCCGGGCGGTCGTTGAAGTTGCTGCTCATCGCGCCCATCGCGTCGAACAGGTTGGACAGGGTCCAGTCCAGCTCCTCGCAGCCGCCGGCGAAGACGATGTCCTGCTTGCCCATCTGGATCTGTTCGGCGCCCGCGCCGATGCAGTGGGCGCTGGTCGCGCAGGCCGAGCTGATCGAATAGTTGATGCCGCGGATCTTGAACCAGGTCGACAGCACCGCCGACGGACCCGAGCTCATGGCCTTGGGCACCGCGAACGGGCCGATCCGCTTGGGACCCTTTTCCTTGGTGGTGGCCGCCGCCTCGACGATCACCCGCGTGGACGGGCCGCCTGAACCGACGATCAGGCCGGTGCGCTCGTTGGAGACCTCGGCCTCCTCGAGGCCGGCGTCGGCGATCGCCTGTTCCATGGCGATGTGGGCGTAGGCCGTGCCGGGCGCCAGGAAGCGCGCGGCGCGGCGATCGACCAGGGCTTCCCAGCTGTCGAGCTTGACCGTGGCGTGGACTTGGCAACGAAAGCCCAGCTCGGCGTAATCCGGCGCGGAGACCACGCCGGACTTGGCTTCACGCAGTGAGGCGAGCACCTCATTGGCGTTGTTGCCGATGGACGAGACGATCCCCAGTCCGGTGACGACGACGCGACGCATGAATAATCCTCTTTTTCTTCCCCACGATCCGAAAAGGGGGCGGCTCTAGGCGGCCACCCTACAGGTGGATCACGACGCCATTTGTTCCGCGGTGAACAGGCCGACCTTCAGGTCCTTAGCCTCGTAGATGGGCTTGCCGTCGGCTTCCACCACGCCGTCGGCGATGCCCATGACCAGCTTGCGCATGATCACGCGCTTCAGATCGATCTTGTAGGTCACCTTCTTGACGTCCGGCGTGACCTGGCCGGTGAACTTCACTTCGCCGACGCCCAGGGCGCGGCCGCGACCGGGACCGCCCGACCAGCCCAGGAAGAAGCCGACCAGCTGCCACATGGCGTCCAGGCCCAGGCAGCCGGGCATGACGGGGTCGCCGATGAAGTGGCAGGCGAAGAACCAGAGGTCCGGATTGATGTCGAATTCGGCTTCGACATAACCCTTGCCGTACTTGCCGCCCTCGGACTCGATGCGGACGATGCGATCGAACATCAGCATCGGCGGCGCCGGCAGCTGGGCGTTGCCGGGGCCGAACAGTTCGCCGCGGCCGCAGGCCAGGAGCTCGTCGAAGGTGTAGGAACTTTGTTGCATAGCCTCGCCCTAGCACGGCGGTGGGCCGCGCCTCAATGTTACTTTCGGTAACGCCTGTGATCGCCAATCGCTGCCCAAGGACTGAAACGGGGCGAAAACGTCCTATTCCTTGCACTGCACCTGGGGCGCGGCGCCCCAGATCTCGCCTTGCGGGACCCAGCCCGATTCGCCGTCGGCCTTCAGCTTGCACCAGCCCTTTTCGCAACGATCCAGACCAGCGGTCGAGCGCCCCGCCAGATAGGCGCTGATCCGGGCGTCGGCCTTCGGCTGGGCCCTCAGCGCCAGGGGCGTGGGCTGGACGCGCATGGCGGTGCGACGGCCGTCGGTGGTGCGCTTGTGCACCCAGGCCAGATTGCCTTCGGGGTCGCAGATCCGGCGCCACTCGCGGGTTTCGGCCACCACCTGCACCGGCAGGCCCTTGGCCTTGTAGATCCACAGCAGCCGGTGCGCCTCGTCCGGCCCGACCCGCGCGTTCACCTCGCCGTACTTCAGCGACACGTAGCGCGGCACCTCCATGCCCGACGGCGTGACCTTGGGACCCTGGGCCCAGGCGGCGCCGAAGCCCAGCACAGCCAGTCCCGACGCGGCCGCCAGCAGGGCGGCGATCCAGGCGCCGAGCGAACGATGTTTGCAATTCGTCGGCATGTTGCTTGGCCGCACCCGGCCCCTTTGCTACTGATTTCAAACACCCGTCAGGGAAGGCTTTTCGAACCGCTCATGTCAGCTCGCAAGCTCAAAGTCATCGTCACCCGCAAACTCCCCGATCCGGTGGAGACGCGGATGTGCGAGCTGTTCGACACCCAGCTGAACGTCACCGACAAACCCTTGACGGCCGATGAACTGGTCGAGGCGATGAATCAGGCCGACGTTCTGGTGCCCACGATCACCGATCGCATCGACAGCCGCCTGCTGTCGCGGGCCGGCGACCGGCTCAAGCTGATCGCCAATTTCGGGGCCGGGGTCGACAATATCGACGTCGCCACGGCCAACGCCCGCGGCATCATCGTCACCAACACGCCCGGCGTGCTGACCGAGGACACCGCCGACCTGACCATGACGCTGATCATGGCCGCCTCGCGACGGGTCGTCGAAGGCGCCGAGGTGGTCAAGGCCGGCGGCTTCCATGGCTGGTCGCCGACCTGGATGCTGGGCCGCCGCCTGTGGGGCAAGCGGCTGGGCATCATCGGCATGGGCCGCATCGGCCAGGCCGTGGCCCGCCGCGCCAAGGCCTTCGGCATGCAGGTGCACTATCACAACCGCAAGCCCGTCAGCCCGCGCATCGCCGAGGAACTGGGCTGCACCTACTGGGAAAGCCTGGACCAGATGCTGGCCCGGATGGACATCATCTCGGTCAACTGCCCGCACACCCCGGCCACCTACCACCTGCTGTCGGCCCGCCGGCTCAAGCTGCTGCGGCCGCAGAGCATCATCGTCAACACCGCGCGCGGCGAGGTCATCGACGAGGGCGCCCTGGCCAACATGCTGGCGCGCGGCGAGATCGCCGGCGCGGGCCTGGACGTCTACGAGCACGAGCCGGCCATCAATCCCAAGCTCCTGAAACTGCCCAACGTCGTGCTGCTGCCCCACATGGGCTCGGCCACCGTCGAGGGCCGCATCGACATGGGCGAGAAGGTCATCGTCAACGTGAAGACCTTCATGGACGGGCACCGCCCGCCGGACCGGGTGATCCCGTCGATGCTGTAGGCGTCAGCCGCCGCAGCTCGGGCACGCCGGGTCCGCACCGATCCGCACCGTCCGGGCCTCCGCCGCCAGGGCGTCGTAGATCAGCAGGCGGCCGGCAAGTGTATGGCCGGCGCCGGTGATGACCTTCACCGCTTCCAGGGCCATCATCGAACCGATCACCCCGGCCAGGGCGCCGACCACGCCGACCAGGGCGCAGGTCTCGGCGTCGGGCGGGGTTTCGGGCACCAGGCAGCGGTAGCAGGGCCGGCCCTGGAACACCCCGACCTGGCCGGTCCAGCGGCCTAAAGCGCCGCTGACCAGGGTCTTGCCCTCGACCAGGCAGGCGTCGCTGACGGCGAAGCGGGTGGTGAAGTCGTCGGTGCCGTCCAGCACCAAGTCATACCCCGATATGACCTGGCGGGCGTTGGTTTCACCCAGCCATACCGGGTGGGTTTCGACGGCCACATGGGGATTGAGGGCGGTCAGGCGCTCGGCGGCGGCCTCGACCTTGGGACGGCCCGCGTCGGCGGCGGCGAACAGGACCTGGCGCTGCAGGTTGGACAGCGAGACGGTGTCGGCGTCGACCAGGCCCAGGGTTCCGACCCCCGCGGCGGCCAGATAGAGGGCGGCGGGCGCCCCCAGGCCGCCGGTGCCGACGATCAGCACCCGCGCGGCCTTCAGCTTCTGCTGACCCGGTCCGCCGATCTCGCGCAGCACCAAGTGGCGGGCGTAGCGTTCGACCTCGGCGTCGGAAAAGCTCATGGCGCTTGACCCTCGTGCCCGGCCTCGCCACATGCGAAGCCATGCAAAACAGCAATTCCTTCCCCGACTGGCACGGCACGACCATTCTGGCGGTGCGCAAGAACGGATCGACCGTGATCGCCGGCGACGGACAGGTCTCCATGGGGCCAACCGTCGTAAAGGGCAACGCCCGCAAGGTGCGCCGACTGGCCGGCGGCAAGGTGGTGGCCGGCTTCGCCGGGGCCACGGCCGACGCCTTCACCCTGATCGAGCGTCTGGAAGCCAAGCTGGAGCAGTATCCCGACCAGCTGGCCCGGGCCTGCGTCGACCTGGCCAAGGACTGGCGCACCGATCGCTACCTGCGCCGGCTGGAGGCCATGCTGCTGGTGGCCGACGCCACCTCGATCTACACGGTGACCGGGGTCGGCGACGTGCTGGAGCCTGGCGAGAGTAAGGGCGGCGGCTCGGTGGCGGCGATCGGTTCGGGCGGCAACTACGCCCTGGCGGCGGCCAAGGCCCTGATCGACCAGGACCTGAGCGCCGAGGAGATCGCCCGACGGGCGATGGCCATCGCCGCCGAGATCTGCGTCTACACAAACGGCAACCTGACGGTCGAGGCGCTCTAGTCGTTCCAATCCTCGCGGTTTCCGGGCGACAGATTTGCGACAAATGCCCCGAAGGGGGTATGGTCTTGCCGGTCATGCGGGGCGTAGCCTGGGTCGGAACCCGGCCGGACCCCACTGCCATGCTTAGCCTCGTCGTCGCGATCGTATCCGCCCTGAGTCCGGTCGCGGTCGTCACGCCCGCGACCACCGCCCCGGTGGTCGCCGCCGAACGGGCCTTCGCGGCGGACGGCCTAACGATGGGCGTCAGGAACGCGTTCCTGAAGCATTCGGCGCCCGAAGCGATCGTCTTCCAGCCCGGTCCGGTCAAGGCGCAATCCGCCTACGGCGCCCAGCCGGACGAAGCCGGTCCGAAACTGGAATGGTGGCCGGTCTGGGCCGGGGTGTCCCGCGACGGCGACCTGGGTTTCACCACCGGCCCCTACAGCATCGACGGCGTCCGCAAGGGGCACTATTTCACGGTCTGGAAGCGTCAAGCCGGCGGCGGCTGGAAATGGATCTTTGACGGCGGCGCGGCCGCCGATCCCAAGACCGAGCCGGGGCCGGACGGGCCGGTCGCTGTCCTGCCCCTGTCGCCCCCTCCCCCGGCGGGCGGCGCGGCCTCGCCCGAGCCGGCCAGGATCGAGGTCGCCGCCCTGGAGGCCGATCTGGCCCAGGCGGCGGCGCGAGACCAGAAGAGCGCGCACCTGGCCCGTCTCGCCGCCGACGGCCGGCTCTATGTCGCGTCCGTGGCGCCCGCGAAAAGCAAGGCCGACTTCGACACCGTCTTGAGCGCCTGGCCCGCGACCTTCGCCTTCTCGCCGCTGGGCCTGGAAGCGGCTGACTCCGGCGACCTCGTCTGGACCTACGGCGACGCCCGATGGTCCCGCGACGGCCAGGCGCGGCACGGCCACTACGTCCATGTCTGGCAAAAGCGGGCCGAAGGCTGGAAGCTGGTCTTCGCCGAAATCGCCCCGGCCCCTCCCGCAAAGCCCTAGAAGCGACTATCTGCGCGGTATGACTGAATTCTCCCCCCGCGAAATCGTCTCCGAACTCGACCGCTACATCGTCGGCCATACCGACGCGAAAAAGGCCGTCGCCGTGGCCCTGCGCAATCGCTGGCGCCGCCGCCGCGTGCCGGATGACCTGCGCGACGAGGTCACGCCCAAGAATATCCTGCTGATCGGCCCCACGGGCGTGGGCAAGACCGAGATCGCCCGCCGCCTGGCCAAGCTGGCCCAGGCGCCCTTCCTGAAGGTCGAGGCCACCAAGTTCACCGAGGTCGGCTATGTGGGCCGCGACGTCGACCAGATCGTCCGCGACCTGGTCGAGAGCGCCCTGTCGATGGTGCGCGACAAACGCCGGGCCGGGGTCAAGGCCAAGGCCGAGGCGGCCGCCGAGGAGCGCATCCTCGACGCCCTGACCGGTCCCGGCTCTACCGCGGCCCGCGACAGCTTCCGCAAGAAGCTGCGGGCCGGCGAGCTGGACGACAAGGAGGTCGAGCTGCAGCTGGCCGACACCGGCGGCGGCGGCATGTTCGAGATCCCCGGCCAGCCGGGCGCCTCGGTGCTGAACCTGTCGGAGATGATGAAGTCGTTCGGCGGCGGCGGCCGCACCAAGACCCACAAGACCACGGTGGTCGGCGCCTGGGCCCCGCTGATCGCCGAGGAAAGCGACAAGCTGCTGGACCAGGAAGCCCTGACCCAGGAAGCCCTGGAGCTGGCCGAGAACCACGGCATCGTCTTCCTGGACGAGATCGACAAGGTCGCTTCGTCCAGCCAGCGCGGCGGCGCCGACGTCAGCCGCGAGGGCGTCCAGCGCGACCTGCTGCCGCTGATCGAGGGCACGACGGTCTCGACCAAGTATGGGCCGGTGAAGACCGACCACATCCTGTTCATCGCCTCAGGCGCCTTCCACGTGGCCAAGCCGTCGGACCTGCTGCCCGAGCTGCAGGGCCGCCTGCCGATCCGCGTGGAGCTGAAGGGCCTGACCCGCGACGACCTGCGCCGCATCCTGACCGAGCCGGAAGCCAACCTGGTCCGCCAGCACCAGGCCCTGCTGCTGACCGAGGGTGTGACCCTGGTGTTCACGGAAGAGGCCATCGACGCCGTCGCCGACGCGGCCGTGGCGGTCAACGCCTCGGTCGAGAACATCGGCGCGCGGCGGCTGCAGACGATCCTTGAGAAGGTGGTCGAGGAGATCAGCTTCTCGGCGGCGGACCGCTCGGGCGAGACGGTGACGATCGACGCGGACTATGTGACGTCGCGGATCGGCGCCCTGGCGGCGGATGCGGATCTGAGCCGGTTCATCCTCTAAATACCTTCTCCCAGAGGGAGAAGGAGGGGCCCGCGCCGGAGGCGTGGGAGGATGAGGGGTTTACGCTCTCAACGGAGTGCCGGCACGCCGTCGAACGCCTTCACCCCTCACCCTCCCAAGCTTTGCTTGGGCCCCTCCCTCTCCCCTCCGGGAGAGGGATCAAGCGTGCGCTCCCACCGCTTCCATGCCCAGCATCGCCGCCTTGCGGCCGAGGCCCCAGTGATAGCCGGTCAGACGCCCGTCCTTGGCGATGGCGCGATGACACGGGATCAGCAGCGAGATCGGATTGGCCCCGATGGCGCCGCCGGTGGCCTGGTAGGCGCGCGGACTGCCGGCCCAGGCGGCGATCTCGCCATAAGTGCTGGTCCGGCCCGGCGGGATGCGCAGCAGGGCCTTCCAGACCTGGACGTTGAACGGCGAACCGATCAGCACCACCGGCAAGGGTTGGTCGCCACCGGCGAAGGCGTGGATGGCGGTGCGGGCCGCCGCCTCGTCGTCGCGGCGCCAGTCGGCCGCGGGGAATCTTCGGTGCATGTCTTCGAAGGTCGCCTCGTCGTCGCCGTCCGAGAAGGCCAGGCCCGCCAAGCCGCGCTCCGCCATCACGAACAAGCCCTTGCCGTAGGGCGTGGGCGCCCAGCCCCAGGTGAGGCCGATCCCCTCGCCCCGCCGGCGCACGTCGCCGGGCGTGACGGCTTCCTGGGCGATGAACAGGTCGTGCAGGCGCGAGGGGCCGGAAAGACCGGCGTCATAGGCCGCGTCGAGCACGCTGGCCCCCTCCTCCAGCGACCGCCGGGCCTCGGCATGGGCGATGGCGGCGACGAAGGTCTTGGGACTGACCCCGGCCCAGCGGCTGAACACCCGCTGGAAGTGGAACGGCGACAGGCCGACCGCCTGGGCGGCCTCGTCCAGCGACGGGCGCTCCTGCCAGCGGTCGGCCAGCCAGGCCAGGGCCTTGGCCATGCGGTCGTAGTCGGCCGACCGCTCGGTCAGGTGGGCGAAGGCTTGCGAAGGGGAAATGTCGAGGGCCATGGGGAGAAGATAGTGCGTCGGGAGAACGCCGTCCGCCCGGTTCTTGCGGCTTTACGCGTGCCGCTCGGATCGGGCCCGCAGGATCGCCCGCTCCAGCGCCCGGGCGAAATCCACCCGCTCGGGCGGGCTCAGCGCCCGGCCCAGGGTCAGGCGCTTGCGCGACATCATCAGGCGCACCCGGGTCTCGTGCTCGCCCGGCTGGTCGATGTCCACCCGGGTGAAGGCGGTGGGCGAGGTCCAGATCAGCCGCGCGCCCTTCTCGTCCTCTCGGCTGACCATCACCGCCTCGGCGGTCACCTGGATCCGCTCGGCCCGCTCGGCGGCGCGAAAACTGGCGCGCAGGGCCAGCCAGACCGCCAGGACGTCCAGCCCCAGAAACGGCAGCACCGGGGGCGCGCCGACCACCAGCAGGAACACGGCGACCATCAGGTTGAACCCGATCATCAGGCCCAGCACGACATGCAGGCCGCGCCGGCTCATCGAGCGGTTCGGCTTGATCACGGCGTCCATGTACAGCGGCGCGGCCATGAGGCTGATTTAGGCGCTCTTCCCCGCCTTGGCGAGAAGCCGACCCGGCGCCCGCCCGGCTCTTGGTGAAACGACCGCATCACGGCATGGTCGCCGCCCATGGCCCTACCCGCTCGCAAGCCCCTCACGAAGAAACGCCCCGCCGCCAAGCGCGTCTCGCCGGCCGAGCGCGAGCGGGTGGAGGTGCTGTTCTCGCGGTTCGAGAGCCTGGAGGACCACCCCAAGACCGAGCTGAACTATTCCAACCCCTACACCCTGGTGACCGCCGTGGCCCTCTCGGCCCAGGCCACCGACGTCCAGGTCAACAAGTCGACCGGCCCACTTTTTCAGATCGCTGACAGCGCCGCCAAGATGCTGGAGCTGGGGGAAGCGGAGCTGACCCGCTACATCGCCTCGATCGGCCTGTTCCGCACCAAGGCCAGGAACGTGATCGCCGCGGCCCACATCCTGGTCGATCGTTACGGCGGCGAGGTGCCGTTGAACCGCCAGGCGCTGGAAAGCCTGCCCGGCGTAGGCCGCAAGACCGCCAGCGTGGTGCTCAACGAGCTGGACATCGAACCGGCCATCGCCGTCGACACCCATGTGTTCCGCGTCGCCCACCGCCTGAAGCTGTCGGCCGGCAAGACGCCGGACGCGGTCGAGGACGACCTGATGCGCATCGTCCCCGACCGCTACAAGACCCGGGCGCACCACTGGCTGATCCTGCACGGACGGTATGTCTGCGTGGCGCGCAGGCCGAAGTGCGAGGTGTGCCGGATTTCGGATCTGTGTCCGTCTCGGGAGCTGTTTCTGGGGGCTTGAGCGGCTAGCACTTGGGAGAGCTACAGCGCCCTCACCACCGCATCCGCGAACGCCGCCCCGCCATCATGCGCGTGCCCCAAAAACAGGTCCGGCTCGATGACCTCCAGCTCCATCAGCTGCGGCGCGCCGCCCAGGCCCCGGATCAGGTCGACCCGGGCGTAGGTCAGGGGCGCGCCGGCCGCCTTCAGCACCATTTCGGCGGCGTGCAGGGCCTCGGGCTCGGGCGCGACGCCGCTGACCTGGCCGCCGAACTGGGGCTGGACGCGGAAATCGCCAGCCACGGCCACCTTGGTCACCGCGTGGCTGAACACGCCGTCGAAATAGAACAGCGACAGCTCGCCCTCCTCGCCGACGGCGGGCAGGAAGGGCTGGATCAGGGCCGGGCCCGTCGTGCAGCCGGTCAGGCCGTCGGCGTGGCGCAGCTTGACGGTGTCCTGCGAGCCGCCGGAGATCTGCGGCTTGGTCACCAGCTCATCGACGCCGAACACGTCGCGAGCGTGGTCCAGGGCCTCCATCGTCAGCCGGTCGACCGCATGGGTCGGGACCACGGGCGCGCCCCTGGACGCCAGCTCGGCCAGATAGGTCTTGGTCGTATTCCAGCGCAGCACCGAGGCCGGATTGGCCAGGCGCGCGCCGGCCGCCTCCAGCGCGTCGAGCCGGGCGAACCATTCGGCGGACCGCAGGTGGTAGCCCCAGCTGAGCAGCGGCAGCACCACGCGCGCGCCGGTCACCTCGGCGTCGACCCAGCTGTCGGCCTCGACGGTCAGACCTCGAGCCCGCAGCGGCGCCGCCAGGCGTTCAAACAGGGGCGACCAGCTGCTGGCGAAACGGGGCTCGTCGGGCGCGGGGGCGAGAATAAGGACGTCGGTCATACTCTTGGCGGTAGAACGCCGTGATCCCCGGGGCAAGCTCGCGTTGCCTTGCGGGCCTCGATCCGGTACTCCGCGCGCGTCGCCCCTTCAAAAAAGGCCTTTCATGACCGCCCTCTACGACGTCGCCGCCATCGGCAACGCCATCGTCGATGTCATCGCCCAGTGCGACGACGCCTTCCTGGAGCGGGAGGGTCTGGTCAAGGGGTCCATGGCCCTGATCGATCCGGCGCGGGCCGCCAGCCTGTACGCGGTGATGGCCGCGGGCATCGAGGCCTCGGGCGGTTCGGCCGCCAACACCGCCGCCGGCGTCGCCAGCTTCGGCGGCAAGGTCGCCTTCATCGGCAAGGTCTCCGACGACCAGCTGGGCGCCGTGTTCCGCCACGACATGAAGGCCATTGGCTGCGACTTCACCACCCCGTCGTTGGCGGAGGGCCCGGCCACGGCCCAGAGCCTGATCAACGTCACCGCCGACGCCCAGCGCACCATGTCGACCTATCTGGGCGCGTGCGTCGAGCTGAACCCGGCCGACGTGGATCCGGCGATCATCGAGGCCGCGCAATTCTCCTATCTCGAGGGCTATCTGTTCGATCCGCCCGAAGCCCGCCGCGCCTTCGCCAAGGCCGCCGCCCTGAGCCACGGCGCGGGTCGCAGGATCTCCATGACCCTGAGCGACAGCTTCATGGTCGACCGCCACCGCGGCGCCCTGCTGGGCTTCATCGAGACCCAGTGCGACATCGTCTTCGCCAACGCCGACGAGGTCTGCTCGCTGTTCGAGACCACCGACTTCGACGCCGCCGTGCAGGCCCTGGCCGCGCGCTGCGAGATCGCCGCGATCACCCGCAGCGAAAAAGGCTCGATCGTCGCCTCCAACGGCCAGCTTCACGAAATCTCGGCCTATCCCGTGGAAAAAGTCGTGGACACGACCGGCGCGGGCGACCAATACGCCGCAGGTTTCCTCTACGGCCTTTCCCAGGGCCGCCCGCTGCCGGTCTGCGGCCAGCTGGGCTCCCTGGCCGCCGCCGAGGTCATCGATCACTACGGTCCGCGCCCGCAGGTCTCCCTGCGCGAGCTGGCCGCGAAGAACGGCCTCTAGAGCCAAGAACGGACTGTAAGGACGCAGATGGCCCGCACCGCTGAAGTGGTCCGCGAGACGAAGGAGACCCAGATCCGGGTCTGGATCGATCTCGACGGGACCGGCGCCTCGACGATCTCCACCGGCATTGGTTTCTACGACCATATGCTGGAGAGCTTCGCGCGCCACGGCGGCTTCGACCTCAAGGTCGAGACCAAGGGCGACCTGCACATCGACATGCACCACACGGTGGAAGACACCGGCATCGTGCTGGGCCTGGCGATCAAGCAGGCGCTGGACGGATTCAAGGGCATACGCCGCTTCGGCCACGCCTATATCCCGATGGACGAGACCCTGACGCGCTGCGCCATCGACCTGTCCAACCGGCCTTACCTGATCTGGAAGGTCGATTTCCGGCGGCCCAAGGTCGGCGAGATGGACACCGAGCTCTTCAAGGAGTTCCACCACGCGTTCGCGATGAACGTGGGGGCCTGCGTCCATCTGGAGACCCTCTACGGCGACAACACCCACCATGTCGCCGAAAGCGGGTTCAAGGCCCTGGCCCGGGCGCTGCGTCAGGCGGTCGAGATCGACCCCAAGACCGGCGGCCTGGCCCCCTCCACCAAGGGCGTGCTGTAGGAAGCTGATTTCATGCAGACCGTCGCCCTGATCGATTACGGGTCGGGCAACCTGCGCTCGGCCGAGAAAGCCCTGCGCGAGGCGGCCCGCCGCCACGCGATCGACGCTGACATCGTTGTCACCGCCGAGCCCGCCATCGTGGCCGCCGCCGACCGCGTCGTGCTGCCCGGCGTCGGGGCCTTCGCCTCGTGCCGCGCGGGCCTGGACGCCTCGGGCGTCTACGAGGCCATGAACGAGGCCGTGCACGCCAAGGGCGCGCCGTTCCTGGGCATATGCGTGGGTCACCAACTGCTGGCCAGCGAAGGCCTGGAGTTCGGCGTCACCCCCGGCCTCGACTGGATCGGCGGCCAGGTGAAGAAGCTGCAGCCCCGCGACCCGGCCCTGACCATTCCGCACATGGGCTGGAACGCGATCGCCTTCGCCCGCGACCACGCCCTGTTCCAGGGCGTCGAGACCGGCGCCCACATGTACTTCGCCAACTCTTTCGCCCTGACGCCGACCGATCCGATCGACGTCCTGGCCACGACCGACCACGGCGGCCCGTTCACAGCCGCTGTGGCCAAGGGCAATGTGGCGGGCGTACAGTTCCACCCCGAAAAATCCCAAGCCGCGGGGCTCGCCCTGCTCGCCAACTTCCTGGAATGGCGCCCATGATCCTCTATCCCGCCATCGACCTGAAGGACGGCCAGTGCGTGCGTCTGCTGCACGGCGACATGGAGAAGGCCACGGTCTTCAACACCAGTCCGGCCGACCAGGCCGAGCGTTTCGTGCGCGACGGCTTCTCGTGGCTGCACGTGGTGGACCTGAACGGCGCCATCGAGGGCAAGTCGGTCAACACCGCCGCCGTGCAGTCGATCCTGGAGTCGATCTCGATCCCCGTGCAGCTGGGCGGCGGCATCCGCACCCTGGCGGGCATCGAAGCCTGGATCGAGGCCGGCGTGTCGCGGGTGATCCTGGGCACCATCGCCGTCCATGACCCCGACCTGGTCCGCAAGGCCGCCCGCCTGTGGCCCGAACAGATCGCCGTGGCCGTCGACGTGCGCGACGGCAAGGTGGCGGTCGACGGCTGGRCCGGCCTGTCGGACCTGGACGCCATCACGCTGGGCAAGCGCTTCGAGGACGTGGGCGTAGCCGCCCTGATCGTCACCGACATCAGCCGCGACGGCGCCCTGACCGGCGTCAATGTCGAGGGCGTGGGCGAACTGGCCGACGCGGTGTCGATCCCGGTCATCGCCTCGGGCGGCGTGGCCTCGGTGGCCGACATCGAGCGGCTGAAGGCCCGCCCGGGCGTCGAGATCGCCGGGGCCATCCTGGGCCGCTCGCTCTATGCCGGCACGATTCTGCCGGCCGAAGCCCTGACCATAGCGGCCGCCTGATGCTGAAGACCCGGATCATTCCTTGCCTGGACGTCAAGGACGGCCGGGTGGTGAAGGGGGTCAACTTCGTGGCCCTGCGCGACGCTGGCGACCCCGTGGAGCAGGCCGCGGCCTACGA
>NZ_JBFTZS010000059.1:0-14017 GCF_056406675.1 Caulobacter sp. P1_B12_2
GTCGCCGCCATGGGCGAGATCGAGCAGAGCTCGGGCCAGATCACCCAGATCATCGGCGTGATCGACGAGATCGCATTCCAGACCAACCTGTTGGCCCTGAACGCCGGCGTCGAAGCGGCTCGCGCCGGCGATGCGGGTCGAGGCTTCGCGGTCGTGGCCCAGGAAGTCCGCGCCCTGGCCCAGCGCTCGGCCGATGCGGCCAAGGAGATCAAGACCCTGATCGCCAACAGCACCTCGCAGGTGGCGCGCGGCGTGCAGCTGGTCGGCGACACCGGCCAGGCCTTGAACGGCATCGTCGGCAAGGTGGCCGAGATCGACACCCTGATCTCCGAGATCGCCCAGTCCTCTCAGGAGCAGGCCACCGGCCTCAACCAAGTCAACGCCGCCGTAAACCAGATGGACCAGGTCACTCAGCAGAACGCGGCCATGGTCGAGCAAGCCACGGCCGCCGCGACCAATCTCAAGTCCGAGTCCAGCGCCCTGGCGGACCTGGTGTCGCGGTTCGAGACCGGGGAGGCCGCGCGTCGTCCCACGGCCGCGCCGGTTCGGCATCGCGCCGCAGAACCGCCCCGCCGTTCGGCTCGCCCCGTTCCCCAGATGCGTCCGGGCTCCAACGTCGCGCCGCAATGGGAAGAGTTCTAAGCCAGCGTCCGGAACGTCACCGAATAACGCAGCGTCTCGACGGGCGGGATGCTGTGCTCCCAAACCGAGCGCGCCTCGCCGGTCAGCCAATAGCYCGAGCGCGGCTCCAGCGTCAGGGAGCGTCTCTCCCAGCGCGCTCCGTCCGACCGCCGAAAGCGCAGGACGCATGGCGAGAGCAGCGAGACCCCGACCACCTGGCCGAACGCGGGCCGGTCGCGATGCCAGCCTATCGGCGCGCCGGGCGGGTATTCGTTGATCAGCGCGTGCACCAGGGCGTCGGGGATCATGCCCGCCAGATCCGCCGCCTTGCGACGCAAGGCCTGCAGAAAGTCCGGGATCGGCGGTCCATGTTCCAGCCCCTGCTCCGGCCCCTGATAACGGACGCCGAAATAGGCCACCCGGCGACGAGCGCTGTAGCCCCGCATCTCGAAGGCGCGCAGGTCGAGCCGCCCCAGCGCGACCGCCAGCGCGGCTTCCTCGTCCGGAGCGATCATGTCGGGTTGGTAGACGAAGCCGGGCGGTCCCGGCGCGGGCTCGTCGAACAGGCTGGCTTGGCGAGGGTGCATGTCTGGGCAAATGGTCCCGACGACCCCGGCGTTCCAGTGCAACCCTTCGGGACCTGACGCGTCTATCGGCCTCGGAGGCCCTCACGATGCAACGTCCCTCACGCCAGCCATGAGCCCTGAACCCTTGGACGCGATCATCGTCGGCGCCGGTCCCGCCGGTCTGACCGCGGCCCTCTATCTGGGGCGCTTCCGGCGGAAGGTTCTGGTCATCGACGGCGGCGACAGCCGGGCCGCTTGGATTCCGACCACCCACAATCACCCGGGCTTCCCGGACGGCGTGGCAGGCACGACGCTGCTGGACCTGCAGAGGGAGCACGCCCTGCGGTACGGCGCGCGCATCCAGTCGGGGACGGTCCAGACGCTGTCGATCACGGATGGAGGGTTGGCCCTGGAGGTCGACGGCGAAACCTTGCAGGCTCCGACCGTCCTTCTGGCCTGCGGCGTCGAGGACAACGCCCCCGCCCTGCCCGACGTGGACGAGGCCGTTCGCCGGACCCTGCTGCGCATCTGCCCGATCTGCGACGGCTTCGAGGTCACCGGACAGCGAGTCGGCGTAATCGGTCACGGCCCGCTGGGGGCGCGAGAAGCGCTGTTCCTGCGGACCTATTCCGACCAGCTGACCTTGATCCACATCGCCGCGCCCGAGGCCTTGCCCGCCGAGGAACGCGCCCTTCTGGCCGAAGCGGGCGTGATAGTGATCGAAGCGCCGATCGACAGCGTCGACCTCCAGACCGACCGGGCTCGCGCCCTGTGTTTCTCGGGCGCGGGACGGATGGAGTTCGACGCGCTCTACAGCGCCTTGGGCGTGACGCCGCGCACGGGGTTGGCCCTGGCGGCTGGGGCGCGCCACGACGACCAGGGGCGGCTGGTGGTCGACGACCATCAGCAAACCTCGATTTCAGGCCTCTACGCCGCCGGCGACATGGTGCGCGGCCTCAACCAGATCACCACGGCCCAAGGCGAGGCCGCGATCGCGGCCACCGCCATGCACAACCGGCTCAGGGGCGTCTAGCGCCCCTTCGGCGGCGCCTTGTTGCCGCGAACGGTGCGAGACCCAGCCACCGGCCGCTTCGGCGTCGGCGACTTGAACCCGGACTTGCCGGTCACAGCCTTGCCGCCGGCAGCCTTGAAGCCGACCTTGTAGCTGGGCGTCTCGGACTTCTTCTGGGCCTTGGGACCCAGCTTCTTGACCGCCTTGACCGCCGCCTTGCCGGGTTCAGCGGCGGGCGCCGTGGTCGGCTCGTTCGGCTTGGCGGTCCGGGTCACGGTCTGGCCGGCCTTCTTGGCGACCCTGACGGCGGCCTTGGTCGGCGTGGCCTCCGTCCGGCCCGGTTCGAACTCGACGCCGGCCGCGGCCGCGGCGGCCTCGGCCAGGCGGACCGACTTCTTGACCGTGTTGCGCGACGCGCGAATGCGTTCGGCTTCGCGTTCCTTGCGCTCGAACTCGCGCTTGCCCTTGCCGGAGTGGCCCTTGGCCTCGCCCTCGGCATAAGGATTGGCGCCCGACTTGATGGTGATGCGCAGCGGCACGCCCGGCAGGTCGAAGCTCTCGCGCAGGCTGTTGATCAGGTAGCGCCGATATTGCTCGGGCATCTGGTCGGCGCGGCTGGAGAACAGCACGAAGGTGGGCGGGCGCGCCTTGATCTGCGCCATGTACTTGGGCTTGATCCGCTTGCCGCCGACGCTGGGCGGCGGGTGGCGCTGCATGGCCATCTGCAGCCAGTCGTTCAGGTCACGGGTCTTGACCTTGGTCGACCAGTCGCGGTGGCTCTTCAGCACGGCCGGCATCAGCTTGTCGACGCCCTTGCCGGTCTCGCCCGACAGAGCCACCACGGGCGTGCCGCGCAGCTGGGGCAGCATGCGCTCGGCGTGCTCGACGAAGCCCTTCAGCGTGGCAGCCTGGTCCTCGACGAGGTCCCACTTGGCCAGCACGAAGACGACGCAGCGCCCTTCCCGCTCGGCCAGGTCGGCGATCTGCAGATCCTGCGTCTCGAAGGGGTGGGTGGCGTCCATGATCAACAGGACGACTTCGGCGAAGGTGATCGAGCGGATGGTGTCGCCGGTCGACAGCTTCTCCAGTTTCTCGTTGACCTTGGCCTTCTTGCGCAGGCCGGCGGTGTCGACGAGGCGCACCTTGCGGCCGCCCCAGTCCCAGTCCACCGAGATGGAGTCGCGCGTGATCCCGGCCTCGGGACCGGTCAGCAGGCGCTGCTCGCCGATCAGGCGGTTGATCAGGGTCGACTTGCCGGCGTTGGGACGACCGACGATGGCGATCTTGATCGGCTTGTCGTCGCCCAGCTCGTCATGCTCGCCCTGCAGCTCTTCCGGCGCGATGGCGATCAGGGCGGCGTAGAGTTCGGCCATGCCCTCGCCGTGCTCGCCGGAAATCTGGATCGGCTCGCCCAGGCCCAGGCTGTTGGCCTCGGCCGCGCCGTGGTCGCCGGCCTTGCCCTCGGACTTGTTGGCGGCGACCAGCACAGGCTTGTTCCGCTTGCGCAGGATCTCGGCGAAGGTCTTGTCCAGCGGCGTCAGGCCCTCGCGGGCGTCGAACACCAGCAGGGAGACGTCGGCCTCCTCGATCGCCAGCTCGGTCTGGGCGCGCATGCGCGACTCCAGGCTCTCGTCGGTGACGTCCTCGAAGCCGGCGGTGTCGATCAGCTCCAGGTCCAGGTCGCCCAGGCGGCCATGGGCGAAGCGACGGTCGCGGGTGACGCCGGGCTGGTCATCGACCAGGGCCAGCTTGCGGCCGGCCAGACGGTTGAACAGGGTCGACTTGCCCACATTGGGGCGGCCGACGATGGCGAGTTTCAAAGGCATGGGGTGTGATTAGTCGATTTCGAGGACAAAAGCGACAAACCCGGACTGGTAAGGACCAGCCCGGGTTCGCGTTGCTTGAATTATGGGTCCGGGACGCGCCCGGAGACGCCTAGCGGATGGCGATGAGGTCGGCTTCGTCGGTCGCCAGATAGACCGTGTCGCCCATGGCGATCGGACCCAGCAGGACCGACTGACCCAGCTTCAGGGTCTTCAACGTCTCGCCGGTCTTGGGGTTCAGGGCCACGGCCTGACCTTCGCTCGACACGGTGATCAGACGGTTGGAGGCGAGGATCGGCGTCGACCAGAGCAGCGGATGCTTGGCGCGCTTCTTCTTCTGCTTCTTGCTGAGCTGGTCGGTGTTGTTGAGATCGCGGATCCAATAGACCTGACCGGCTTCGCGCGAGACGCAGATCACCTGGCCGGCCTTGTCGACCACGAAGACCACGTCGCCGGCGGCCCAGGGGCTGGTGATCGCCGTGACCGGCAGGCTCCAGCGGGCCTGGCCCGTGCGCAGGTCGGTGGCGGCGAAGACGCCCGAGTGGCTGACGGCGAAGACGTCGCCCTTGAAGATCACCGGACGACCGGCGATGTCGCGGATTTCCGACAGGGCGTTGGTGCGGCTGGCGCGGCTGAGGGCCTCGCTCCACAGGTCGTTGCCGTTGGCGGCGCGCAGGGCGACCAGTTCGCCCGAGGCGAAGCCGGCGACCACGGTGTCGCCGCTGACCGCGGGGCTGGTGGCCCCCAAGATGCGGGCCGGCTCGATCAGGGCCTGGTAGGTCCAGCCCGGCGCGCCGTCGGTCGCGTTGAAGGTCAGCAGTTCATTGTCGGTGGAGATCACGAACACCCGGCCGTCCGAGACGGTGGGCGCCGCGTGGATCGGGGTGCTGGTTTCCTGACGCCAGGCTTCGGCGCCGGTCGCGGCGTCGAGCTGGGCCACGAAACGGAAGCCCGACGCGACGTACAGCTTGCCGTTGGCGTAGGCCACGCCGCCGCCAAAGCCGGTGCGGTCGGCCGAGCTGCCGCCGATGCCCATGAAGCCGTGCTTCTTGCCCGGAGCCTTGGCGGGACGCAGGTCCTTGCGCCAGATCGTCGAGCCGCTGCGGGCGTCCATGGCGACCACGGTCGCCTCGCCGTCCATCACGAAGATCTTGCCGTCGGCGGCCACCGGCGGCGCGGTGACGTGGTAGCGGCGGGTGGCCTTCTGGCCGAAGCCCTTGCGCCAGGCGATGTCGAAGTTGGCTGCGGCGGCGACGTGTTCGACCGATTGCTCGGCGTTGCCGCCCGGCAGAGGCCAGTCGGCCTGGACGGTCGGTTCGGGCAGGAAGAAGTCAGAGCCCTTGAGCGCTTCGGCTTGCTCGACCTTCTGATCGAAGGCGATGACCGAAATCCGCTGCCCCTGGGTGGCCAGCGTCTTGTTGGCCTCCTTCTTGTCGAAGGGATTGAGCTTGGAAACCGTCGAACAACCGGCCACCGACACCGCGGCGGTCATCATCGCGGTGAGAAGCAGATAGCGCTTAGTCGTCATGGTGCGGCGGCTCATTGGGCAGTAGCGGGGGCGACGTCGGCTTGCGCGCCGGGCGGGAGCGCCAGGGCGGCGGGTGGCGGCAGGGCCATGGCGGCCTTGACCACGGCCGGCAGGTCCTTGGCGGAGCCTGAATCGATCATGGCCATGGCGCCTCGGGCCCGCTCGCGGATCTCGTCCGAGGAGTTGTCGAGCGAGCTGGACAGCACAAGGAAATCGCCGCGCGCGCCGGCCAGATCGCCGGCCCGCAGCTTCGCGAAGGCCAGGGCTTCCTTGGCCTGCACGCGGTAGGGACTCTTCTCGCCCATCAACGGGGTCAGCCTCGCCTCGACATCCTTGTAAGGAGCCGTGTCGAGGAGCGCCAAGGCGGAATTGAGGCCGGCGAGGTCGGCGAGCACTGGATTGGTCGAAAGCTTGGCCGCTTGGTCAAAATAGGCCACGGCTTCGGCCGTTTTGTTCTGCTCCAGGCGCACGCCGCCCATCTGCAGCAAGGCCAGGGCCTTGTAGGCCGGGGTGCCGGTCTTGGAGATCGCTTCGAACGCCGGAAACGCCGAGACAGGCCCCGTCTTCTGGGCGCTGGTCAGGGCCGCCTGATAGGCTTCCGTGGCCTTGTCGCTCTGGCCCTGCTGGTAGCTGGTCCAGCCCATCCAGCCGCCCGTGCCGAGAATCGCCGCCGCGGCCAGCGCGCCCACCCAGGGCAGCGACTTCAGCGCGAGGGACTTGTAGCGGTCGGAGCGCAGCTGCTCTTCGACCTCGTCAAACACATCGACCACGAACGAGGCTCCGATAGGGGCGAAAACAGCGCCCTGAGGCGTCGACACCGGATTGCTCCAAAGCCGACACGCGAAATGAAAACCATGGTGAGCGAACCCACCGAGGCGGCGAACCTATAGCGTGTCTGGGCCAGCCGCAACGGGGCGGAACCGGCCCGGCCCCGAAGTCTTTCGGTCCGCTAGCTCTTCTTCGCGTAGTAGGTCTCGGCCTCGCCCGGGAAGGTGCGGGCCTTGACGTCACGGGCGTAGTCGGCCGCGGCCCGCTCGATCTCGCCCTTCAGGTCGGCGTAGCGGCGGACGAATTTCGGGGTCCAGTCGAACAGCCCCAGCATGTCGTCGACCACCAGAACCTGGCCGTCGCAGCCCGCCGAGGCGCCGATGCCGATGGTGGGGACCGAGATGGCGGCGGTGACTTCGCGCGCCAGGCCCTCGGCCACGCCCTCAACCACCACGGCGAAAGCGCCGGCCTCGACGGTGGCGCGGGCCTCTTCCAGCACCTTGAGCCGGCCGGCCTCGTCCTTGCCCTTGGCCTTGAAGCCGCCGTCGACCAACACCGCCTGGGGCCGCAGGCCGATGTGGCCCATGACCGGAATGCCGCGCTGCACGAGATAGGCGATGGTGGCGGGCACGGTGGAGCCGCTCTCGACCTTCACGGCCTGACAGCCGGTCTCCTTCATGATCCGCACGGCGTTGTCGTAGGCGACTTCCGGCGCGCCCTCGTACGAACCGAACGGCATGTCGACCACGACCATGGCCTTGCGCGATCCACGCATCACGGCCTGGCCGTGCAGGATCATCATCTCCATGGTCACGCCCACGGTGTTGGGCAGGCCGTGGACGACCATGCCCAGCGAGTCGCCGACTAGCAGCACGTCGCACGACTCGTCCAGCGCCGCGGCGATCGGCGCGGTGTAGGCCGTCAGGCAGACAATGGGCTCGCCGCCCTTGCGCGCGGCGATGTCGGGGGCCGCCAGGCGACGGACCTTCTCTTCACGATGGGCGGACAGGGCGAGCACTCCAGCGAAAAACGCGTGCCGTTTTCCGCCAGAACGTTCGGCGCCGCAACATGATCGTTGAAAACTTGACCGAAACCGCCGCTAGACCTCGTCCACCAGCCGGGTCACGGCGAACGCCAAGGCCAGCACGGCAAGGGCCACGCCCACCCAGAGGGTCTCGGAACCGCCCAGGGTGAACAGCTGGTCATAGCGGTTCGTCAGCTTCTCCAGGCTCATGCTCAGTTGCTGCGTGCTCTCGTGCGACACCTGCGAGAACTCGTCGGTGAAGCGGGCGCTGATAAGCTGAACCGCCGCGGCCAGACCCGCGACGACGCCCGTCCCGGCGATCAGCACTCGGCGCAGCGCCCAGCCCCGATCCAGCTTGTCGGTCACCTGCTGCGCGAACAGCTCGGCGTCGCGGAACACCGGAGCCTGGCCGTAGAGGCGCGTCAGCTGAGTTTCGAAATCCAGGTCAGCCACGGTTTTCTCTCCTCGCGGAGTCGTTCGAAGGGCTTTCGGACGGCGGGGCCATCCGGGCTCTGAGTTTATCCAGACCACGTTTGACATGGGATTTGACCGTCCCAAGAGGGATGTTCAAGGTCTCGGACGCCTCGGCATGCGACCAGTCGGCCCCGTAGCAAAGGGAAACGCACAGGCGCTCGGCCTTGGACAGATGCTTGAGCGCTTCGTCCAGGTCCAAACGATCGGCGCGCGCGGCGGAGCCGTCCGGTCCGACCGGCGCCTGCTCCTCGGGGGCCTCGGTCAGCACGAAACGCGCTTCCCGCTTGACCTTCCGCAGATAGAGCCGCGCGGCGATCTTCTTGATCCAGCCCGCGAAGGCCCCTTCCCCGCGATAGTCGGCGATCTGCTCGTAGCCGACCAGGAACGCGTCCTGGGCGACGTCGTCGGCCGTGGCCGGATCGGCCCCCAGCCGGCGCAGCAGGCCCCGCACGGCCGAGCCGTGGCGACGCACCAGCTCGCCGAAGGCCCGTCGATCGCCGGCCGCCGCCAGGGCGGCCAGTTCGACGTCGTGGCCCGTGGGTGGGCGTTCAGTGCCCATGAATTTCGTCCCCTCTTCCCCGCGGGCGTCAGTCTTGCGGCGGACGCTTGTTGGGGTTGAAGAAGCTGAGGATGACGAAGGCCAGGCCGATCATGCCGGGAATGGCCGCGCCGCTCAGGGTGCCGTACATCGCGTAGTGATTGATCTGGCCCAGCGCCAAGCCGGTCAGGGCGACGCCGACGGCGACGAAGATCAGAACCACGCCGATCCGCATGTCGCGATGCGCCGAGGACGTTATGCGCGGCCGCACATCCTTGGACAGGGCGTCGACCAGTTCGGGAGGCAGCGGCTGCCCCTTCTCGATGGCGGCCCGAACCGTGGCCTGCATTTCCCGGCGATCACGCGTCCGCAGCCACGCCGGCACGATCACGATCGCCGCGACCATCAAAAACGGCGCCAGCGGGATCAAAATTCCAAAGTCCATGGCTAAGTCCCCTCGAATGTTCGGCGGCGGCGTATCGCCTCGCCTTCTGTAGGTAAGAGACCTGGGCCACGCCGATTGGAGGCGCCGGGTCGGATGAAACTTTCGTAAGGCTTTCGCCTCTCGAAGGATTCACCCGATTCCCTAGGAAACCGAGCGCCTAACGTCGGATCAGGATCTGGCCGCCCAGCAGGCTGACCGCCGCCGCCAGGGTCAGGATCCCGCCGACGGGAAGCAGCACGGGGGCCAGCGTGCTGACCGCCAGGTCCAGCGCCGGAGCGCAGGTCCACAGCACCGCGCCGGCGGCGACGGCCGTCACGGCGGCCGAAGCCAGCTTCAGTTTCAGCTCCCGCCACGCCACCTGCTGCATCACCTCGGCGACGAACACCGCATCCACGGCCGGCCGCGCGGGGGCGGCGTCGGCGGACAGAAAAGCGGCCAGGCGATCTTCGGGGGTCATGACGCGTCTCCCAATACGGCTAAAAGTCTCTCACGTCCTCGGTTCACATGCGACTTCACGGTGCCCAGAGGCAGGTTCAGGGTCTGCGCCGCCTCGCCGTGCGACCAGCCCTGCCCCAGGCACAGGGTGACACAGGCCCGCTGGTCCGGCGGCAGGTCGGCCAGCGCCGCCTCCAGCGCCATGCGGTCGGCCGGATCGGCGTCGCGCGAGACCTCCCCGGCCTGGTCCTGGCTCCAAGCCTGGTCGCGGCGCGCGGCCCGCTTGGCGGCGCGGCTGTGATCCAGCGCCTTGCGCCAGGCGATGCCGAACAGCCAGGCGCGAAAGCCGTCGTCCTCGCGCAGCCGATCCAGGCTGGACCAGGCCGCCAGGAAGGCCTCCTGGGCGATGWCGTCGGCGTCGCCGAAGCCGCTCTTGCGCAGGAAGCCGCGCAGGGCCCGCTCGTGCGTCGCCACGAGCCGGGCGAAGGCGGATTGAGATCCGTTTCGCGCGGCCCGAACGAGCGGTCCGTCCATCAGACCCGCGGCCCTCGGTCCACCAGGATCGACACGGTCGACGCCACGGTCAGCGCGCCCATGACGAAGGCCACGATCACGAAGGCCGGCCCGGCCTCGTAGAGGTCGGTCACCGAGGCGTAGGTGAAGCCGGCGCAGAGGCAGCCGAACAGCGCAACACGAGACCAGGTGTGGTGGCGGCGATAGCGGCGATAGTGACGGCGGCGCGGGCGTTCATCGTCCTCGTCCGGGTCGCTCATTTCGTCGCCGTCGTTCCAGCGCTTGCTGAGCTTGGCCAGCAGCTCCGGCGGCGGCTCGCGCCCGGCCTCGGCATAGGTCTTGATCAGGTCCAGGGTGTCGCGATTGGCGCGGTAGGACAGCCAGCTTTGATAGGCGCCGAACACGAACCAGCTCAGCGGAAAGATCAGCCACCAGAACTGTCGAAACATGTCTTCCATGGTCTTGGTCTCCAAAGGCGCGTCGCGCGCCTCGAACGGTCAGTGGGGGCAGCGGGCGTGCAGTCGCGCCACCAGTTCCGGCGGCGGCTCGCGGCCGGCCTTGGCGTAGAGCTGCAGCACGCCCAGGGCGTCGCGGCGGGCGCGATAGGCCAGCCAGCTCTGGAAAGCGCCGAACACGATCCAGCTCAGGGGGAACACCAGCCACCAATAAGAGCGGAACAGCTCTTCCATCGGTCTCATCTCCAGATCGACGCGACCTTCGCGCCGTTTTCTGAAGACTAGTCGGCGCCGACCCGGTGATTGGATGCGGCGACCCGGGAAATAATTTCATCCATGGCGGCGAACATCATAGTCGGGCCGTGGTCGGCCAGGGCGCGACGGGTGGCGTAGCCCCATTCCACCGCCCCGCAGGCCAGGCCCGCTTCGCGCGCGGCCTCGATGTCGCGGGTCTCGTCGCCGATGCACAGCACCCGGTTCTTGGGGATGCGCGCGGCTTTGACCACGGCCTTGAACTTGGCGGCCTTGCCGAAGATCGCCGCGCCGCAGCCGTAGTGATCGACCAGGCCCGCCAGTTCGCCGCCGAGGATCGAGCGGATCGTCGCCTCGGAATTGGAGCTGACGATCGCCAGGCGCAGTCCCGCCGCCGACAAGCCGCGCAGCAGGTCTCCGGTGCCCGAGAACAGCGGAATGGCGTGAGCCTCGGCGGCCATCATCTTCTTGCCGTGGGCGGCGACCAGCGGAACCTTCCACAGGGGCAGGCCCAGATAGGCGATGATCTCGCGGCTGGTGCGGCCGCGCAGCATGGCGATCTCGTCCTCGGTCACCGCCTTGAACTTGAAACGCTCGGCGAGCGGGCGCACGGCGCGCATGGCCCAGGCTGTGCTGTCCGCCAGCGTGCCGTCGAAGTCAAAGATGACCAGATCGATCTGGGCGTCCATTCAGCCCCCCGAACCCATGGCGCGAGCATACACGTCAGGCTTGAATCCGACCAGCAGTTGATCGCCCGTTGCGAGAACCGGCCGCTTGATCATCGACGGATTGGCCAGCATCAGCGCGATCGCCTTGGCCTGGTCGATGTCCTGCTTGTCGGCGTCCGGCAGCTTGCGGAAGGTCGTCCCGGCCTTGTTCAGCAGGACTTCCCAGCCCACGGCCTTGCTCCAGGCCTCCAGGCGCGGACGGTCGACGCCCACCGTCTTGTAGTCGTGGAATTCATAGGCGACGCCGTGACCCTCCAGCCAGTCCCGCGCCTTCTTCATCGTGTCGCAGGCCTTGATGCCGTAGATCGTGGTGGTCACGCGTGATTGCTCCGTGCGCGTCAGATTCTCGAGTCTGACAGCCTAGAGATCGCGCGCCATCGGGCAAAACGGAAAAAGGCCGGGTTAATCGCCTCGACGATCAGGCCAGGGCGAGCAGGCCGGCGCGCAGGGCGTCGCCGTCGCCTTGCGGCAGGCCGGCCTCGATATCCGCGTGGGTCTGCGTCCACACCGGCAGGGCGCGCGCCAGCACCGCCATCCCAGCGGGCGACAGCGCCAGCCGACGGCTACGACGGTCCTCGGGATCGACGCTGACGGTCAGCAGGCCGCGCCGCTCCAGCGGCTTGAGATTGGCGGTCAGGGTGGTGCGGTCCATGGCCAGCAGTCCAGCCACCGAGCCGATGGTCGGCGGCTCGGGCCGGTTCAGCGACATCAGCAGCGAGAACTGGCCGCTGGTGATGTCGAAACCCGCCAGGGCCTGGTCGAATCGCCGCGCCAGGGCCCGCGCCGCGCGCTGGGCGTGCAGGCACAGGCAAGTGTCCTTCACGTGGAGGGTGGCGGCGTAAGGGACTTGCAGCGGCTTTGACACGTCTCAGTTATGTTGATATCAACGTTATCTGTCAAGACCAAACGGCTCGGCGGGCTCACGACAAGGGAGAAGGAAGATGGCGAACCACAAGGTCGCGTCGCGTGAGGAATGGCTCGAAGCGCGCAAGGCGCTGCTGGCCCATGAAAAGGAAGAAACCCAGTTGCGCGACCGCAACGCCGCCGAGCGGCTGGCCCTGCCTTGGGTCAAGATCGACAAGGCCTATGCGTTCGACACGCCCGCCGGTCGCAAGACCTTGGCCGAGCTGTTCGACGGACGCAGCCAACTTGTGGTCTATCACTTCATGCTGCCGCCCGAATGGGAAGCCGGCTGCCCGGGCTGCTCGTTCCTGGCCGACCATCTGGACGGAACCCTGCCCCACCTGAACCATCACGACGTGACCCTGATCGCCGTGTCGCTGGCCCCGCTGGACAAGATCTCGGCCTACAAGGCCCGGATGGGCTGGAAATTCCCGTGGGCCTCGTCGTTCGGCGGCGACTTCAACCACGACTTCGGGGTGTCRTTCACGCCCGAAAGCATCGCGGCCGGCGCGACCTACAATTTCGAACCCGCCGGTGACGACGCCAAAGAGCTGCCGGGCATGAGCACGTTCTTCAAGGACGAAACCGGCCAGGTGTTCCACACCTATTCCAGCTATGGCCGCGGCGGCGAGGACCTGATCGGAACCTACATGATCCTCGACCGCGCCCCGCTTGGGCGCAACGAGTCGGGCAACATGGGCGACTGGATGCGCCGCCACGACGAATACGACGACGCCGCGCCGGCCAAGGCCTGCCACGCCGAAGCGGTTCCGGCCTAGGCGCCGCCGTGCTGTGCTGCGCGCTGGGACTTCTGGCTCTGCTGACCGGGGCCTCGGCGCGCGGCCTGCGGGCTCTGCTGGGCGCGTGGCCGGTGGCGATCATCGCCGGCGGTTCGGCCGCCGCACTCGCCGTCCTGATCCCGCACCACCTGGAGCACTACCGCCAGCGCGCCCACGCCCATGATCGATCGATGCTGGCCGAGATCGTCGCCGCGCCGCTGTGCTCGGGCGGCTCTTCCTAGACGCTGGCGCGGCGCGCCACTTCGCTGCGCCGGGCCAGGATCTGGGCCTTGGCCTCCTCCAGCGCATCGGCCTCGACCACGGTCATGAGGTTCTCGATGACCCGACCCAGATGCTCGCGCATCGCCGAGCGCGCCGCCAACGGGTCGCGGGCCTTCAGCGCGTCCAGGATTTCCTGATGGTCGTTGACCAGGGGATGGGCCCTCACCCGCCCCGCCCGCTCCAGCAGATCGCGGCAGGTGGGCTGGTAGCGCAGGTCCCAGAGGTTCTCGACCATCGCCACCAGCACGCCGTTGCGGCTGGCCTTGGCGATGGCGACGTGGAAGCGCCGGTCGGCCAGGTCGGCCAGCGCCCCGAAATCGTGCTCCTCGGCCATGTCGTGCAGGATCACCGTCAGCTCGTCGAGCTGGTCGTCGGTCATCACCGCCGCAGCCAGGGCGCAGGCGTCGCCCTCGATCAGCCGCCGCGCCTCCACCAGCTCGAAAGCGCTGACCTCCAGCTGGGGCGCCGAAACCTCGGGGCGCGGGGCGTCGATGACATAGACCCCCGCCCCGTGCCGCGCCTCGACCAGGCCGCGCGCCTCCAGGATGATCATCGCCTCGCGGATGGTCGGGCGGCTGACCTTGTGGTCCTCCGCCAGGTCGCGCTCGGACGGCAGGCGCGCGCCGCTGGCCCAGCGCCCGTCGCGGATCGAGGCCGCGATCCGGTTGGCGATGTGCTGACGCAGCTTTCTCGTGTCGGCGACGGGTTCGGTCACGGGCGGGCTCAAACCTTGGCGGGCTTGCTCCACAGCGCGCGGGTGCGATGGGCGGCCAGCTTGGGTTTCCGCTCGCGGGTGAACAGGCCCTTATGGTTCAGCGCCCCGATCCGCATGATGCTCTGCGAGRTGCGGAAGTCGGCGAAGGCCCAGGGG
>NZ_JBFTZS010000060.1:0-14015 GCF_056406675.1 Caulobacter sp. P1_B12_2
CGGCGCCGCCGCGAGTCCTGTCTGGGGGGCCGAACCCTCGGCCAATCCGGCCGTGGCGGCGCTGGTCCGGCAGGGCGACTTCTGGAGTCAGAAGGGGCGAAAGGATCTGGCGGCCGACGCCTATCGCCGCGCCCTGGCGGCCGAGCCGTCCAACGCCGCCGCGCGTCGCGGCCTGGCCGCCTTGGCCCGCCCGACCGCAGAGACGCGCGGCCCCCAAAGCGGTGACCTGGCTCAGGCCAGGGCCCTGGCCAGGCGCGGCGAAGCGGGCGCCGCGGCGGCGGCCTATCGCCAGGCCTTCGGCGGCGCGACGCCGCCCGACGCCGTGGCCCTGGAATACTACCAGACCCTGGCCGGCGCGCCCGGCGGCCAAGCCCAAGCCCAGGCCGGTCTGCAGGCCTTGGCCGCTCGGCGGCCCGGCGACGCCAACGTGCAGTTGGCGCTGGGCCAGGTCATGACCTACCGCGAGGCCGGTCGCCGCGAAGGCATAGCCGTGCTGTCCAAGCTCGCCGCCGGCGACGGGCCGACCGCCGACAAGGCCACCGCCGCCTGGCGCCAAGCCCTGATCTGGATGGACGCCGCGCCACGCAACGCCGGGCTGTTCAGCGACTATCTGGCCCGTCATGCGGGCGACACCGAGATCGCTCGCAAGCTTGCCGACGCCAATCGGCCGCTTCCAGTCGCCGCCGTGCCGGCGGTCGATCCCAACGCCAAGAGCCGCGCCGACGGGTTCGCCGCGCTGGAGCGCAACGATCTGGCGACCGCTGAAACGAGCTTTCGAGCCGCCCTGGCCCGTCGCCCCAACGACGCCGACGCCCTGGGCGGCCTGGGCCTGGCGCGCCTGCGCGGCCAGCGCTTCGCCGAAGCCGTCGACCTGCTGGACCGGGCCAGCCGCGCCGCGCCCGCCTCGGCCGGTCGCTGGAAAGAGGCTCTGATTTCGGCCCGGTTCTATGGCGGCCTGCAGCAGGCGCAGGCGGCCCTCGACCAGGGCCGCACCGCCGAGGCCGAACGGCTCCTGAGGCCTCTGGCTGGGCCGGCCTATCCCGAACACGCCATGGCCCAGGGCCTGCTGGCCGAGAGCCTGCGCCGCCAGGGCAAGGCCGCCGAGGCCGAGGCCGTCTATAGGCAGATCCTGGCGGCGCAGCCGGGCCAAGTCGAGGCGCAACAAGGGCTGGTGCAGGTGCTGCTCGACCAGAACCGAAGCGCCGAGGCCGAGGCGATCGCGGCGCGGTCGACGGCTTTCGAACCGGACGCCAGCGGCCAGAGCGCGGCCCGCGGCCGTCTCGACCATGACCGCGCGAACCGCCTATGGGCCGCCGGCGACCTCTCGGGCGCAAACACCGCCTTCGAGAGCGCCCTGGCCGCGGCTCCGGCCGATCCCTGGGTCCGCCTGGACTTCGCCCGCTTCCTCGCCGGCCAGGGCGAGACCGCGTCGGCCCAGGGGCTGATGGCGCCCGTCGCGGCGGGAACCACGGCCGAGCAGATCCAGGCGGCCGCGCTGTTCGCCGACCAGCAGGGTCGGCCGGCCGAGGCACTGGTCTTGATCAACCGCCTGCCCGCCACTCAGACCACCCCGGCCGTGGCGGCCCTGCGCACGCGACTGGAGGTCGACGCCGCCATCAACCAGGCGCGGCGCGGCGGCGGCGTGGTCGGCGTGAGGACCGTGGCGGCGCGCCCCGACCTGCCGACCGAGGCCCGCGGTCGCGTGGCCGTGGCTCTTTACGACCTGGGCGACCAACAGGCGGCGCTGGGCCTGGCGCAGCAAGCCCTGATCTCCGGCGTCACCGAAGCGCCCGCCAGCTATGACGGGGCGGTCACGGTCCTGGCCCGGGCCGGCCACGATGCCGAGGCCGCCGCCTTGATACGCCAGGCCGCCGCCCGCGCCGGCCCGACGCCGCAAGGGATCGAAGCCGTCGCCAACCTGACCGCCTCGCTGGGCGCCGAACGCGCCGACCGTCTGCGCCAGGCGGGCGACCTGGCCAGCGCGTTCGACGTGCTGTCGGCCGCCTTCGCCGTTGCGCCTCGCAGCACCCGCCTGCTGCCGCCGCTGGGCCGGGTCTATCAGGACGGCGGGCTCTACGATCAAGCGATCCAGACGTACGGCGCCCTGCTGCGCGCCAAGCCCGGCGACCAGGAAGGCCTGACCGGACTGGCCGGAGCGCTGGCCGCCAAGGGCGACGTCACCGGCGCGCGCCGCACCTTGGCGCAGGCGCTGACGGCCGCGCCGAATGACCCGGAACTCTACGTCTTGTCGGCTAGAATCGAACGTCAGGCCGGCGACGAGGCCGCCGCCCTGCAAGCCCTGCGCAAGGCCAGAGCCTTGCGCCAGCAAACGACGGCGGGCGGCGGTCTGGACGCTATTCTTGCGCCCGGCGCCACGGGTGGCGGCGCTGGTCTGGGCCCCAATCCGTTCTCCCGCGAGCGCGCGGGGCCCATGCCCGTCGCCGCCTCGCGCATCGATCTGATCGGCTCGGACGCGCCTGGGTTCGCGACGCCGTCATTGCCGGCCGCGAACGTCTACGACGCGCCCCGGATCGCCCCCGCGCCGGGCGGCGTAACGCCCTATGCCGGGAACGCCTTTCCCTTCACCGGACGCGACGGCCGATCCGCCGTCTCGGCCGCCGCCCCGGTCCCGAGGTCCGCCCCGCCCGCTCCGGCCGGCAATCCATTCGCCGCACCGCCAGGCGGCGATCCCGTCGCGGATGACATCGACCGGCAGATCGCCGAACTGACCGCCAAGACCGCCGCGGAGATCTCCGGCTCGGCCAAGGTCCGCACGCGGTCCGGCGAGACGGGGCTTAGCAAGCTGGACGAGCTGTCGGCCCAGGCCGCGATCGCTGTTTCGGCCGGCGGCGCCCGCTTCACCGCCTCGATCTCGCCCGTGACCCTCGATGCGGGAACGCCCGGCGGCGACGCCGAACAACGGTTCGGCGCCAATCAGATCGTCAACGCCCGCGCCATCGTCGGGGCCTACGCCCCGGTCTATCCCACCCCGGGAACCCAGAGCGCCTCGGGCGCCGCGCTGGGCCTGGCCGTCAAGGCCGGCGCCTTCGCCGCCGATGTGGGCACGACGCCCATCGGCTTCGACACGGTGAACGCGGTGGGCGGGGCGTCCTGGTCGCCGCGCCTGGGCCGCTCGGGCCAGGGCAAGCTGTGGGTCGAGCGCCGACCCGTCACGGACAGCGTCATCGCCTATGCCGGAACCCGAGACCCGGTGACCGGACAACGCTACGGCGAGGTGATGCGCAGCGGCGGCGGCGCCAGCCTGTCCTACGACGACGGCGCTTCCGGCCTGTACGGCGACGCCAGCTACTATGGCTACGACGGCCTGCATGTGCGCGACAACACCAGCTACCAGGCCAATCTGGGCGGCTATTTCAGGCCCTATCGCCGCGGCGAGACCCAGGTGCAGGTCGGTTTCAACCTGAATCAGCAGGGTTACGACAACAACCAGAACTTCTTCAGCCTGGGTCACGGGGGCTATTTCAGCCCCAAGTCCTTCACCAGCCTGACCGCGCCGGTCAGCGTCAGCGCCCATCTGGGCGCCTGGAAGCTGCGCGGGGAACTCGCGCCGGGCTACCAGACCTACAGCCAAGCCGGCGCGGCCTATTTCCCGCTCGACGCGGCGCTGCAGACCGAACTGAACAGCCTGGCCGCGGCGGACACCGACGTCTTCGCCCGCTACCGGCCCCAGAGCGCCAGCGGCTTCGGCGCCGCTGGCAGTCTGTCGGGCGACTACCTGTTCCGGCCGGGCACCCTGCTGGGCGGGGTGCTGAACTTCAACACCTTCGGCGACTACACCGAAACTTCCATCAGCGTCAGCGTCCGTCAGACGCTGGGCGAAGGGACCGTCCCATGAGCACGTTGGGTCCACGGCCGGACGACCCGGAGCTGGAATTTCTCAAACGCCGGTTGGTCAGTCGGCAGTGGGCGCCGTTCCTGGCGGCGCTGGCAGCCGAACTCACCGCCGTGGCCGACAGCAGCGGAACGGCGGCCTTCATGCGCGCCACCGGCGCGCGGGTCGCGCGGCTGCATCCCCTGGGCGGCCTGGAGACGCTGGAGGAGCTGGAGGAGCGGATCAATATCGTCCTGACCTGCATGGAGTGGGGCTGGGCGCAACTGGAAGCCACCGAGGATCACATCGTCATCACCCATGGAGCCTGTCCCAATGTTCTGGAACACGATGTGGACCAGTCCTGGCCGCCGCTCATGGCCGAGGTTCTGGGCGGCGCCTACGGCGCCTGGCTCGCCGACCAGGGCAGCCCCGGCGCGACGACCGTCTGCCGCGACGCCCTGGCTCGCCCTTTGGTCTTCGAGCACAAGGCTTAGGCTCCTGCTGGTCCTCGCGATGGTCCTGGGGGGCGGCGCTGGGGCCTGCGCTCGCCCGCCCGGCGACTGGGACGCGTTCAAGGCGACCTACGTCATGACCGACGGTCGCGTGGTTGATCCCGAGAACGGCGGCGTCAGCCACAGCGAAGGCCAGGGCTGGACCATGCTGCTGGCCGAAGCCCACAATGATCGCCGGACCTTCGATCGCGCCTGGACCTGGACCCAGGCCAACCTGTCGCGCCAGAAGGCGCCGCTCCTGGCTTGGCGGTACGATCCCAGAACCAACCCGGCCGTGACCGACGAGAACAACGCCTCCGACGGCGACATCTACGTGGCCTGGGCCCTGCTGCGCGCCGGCCGTCGCTGGGGTGACCAAGGCTACCTGGCGGCGTCCTCGCGGTTGCGCACCGCCATCGCCGAGCGCCTGGTGGTCAAGCTTGGCGCGCGCACCCTTCTGCTGCCGGGAGAGGACGGCTTTCGCAACGCCGTGGGGGTGACGACCAACCCGTCCTATTTCGTCCTGCCGGCCTTCCAGGACTTCGCCAAGGCCGATGGCGACGACGCGCCCTGGCGTGAGCTGATCACCAGCGGGCTGGCCCTGGCGCGGGACGCCCGCTTCGGCGCCGACCGCCTGCCGCCGGACTGGCTGCTGGTTCGGAGCGACGGCCAGATCACGCCCGCGCCGGACAGGCCGCCGCTGTTCGGCTTCGACGCCGTGCGCGTGCCGCTTTACCTTGCCTGGGGCGGCGAGAGCGCCCAGGCGCAAAGCCTGGCGGCCTATTGGAGCAAGGCCTTGCGCGATGGAGGGCGTCCGCCGGCCTGGGTCAATTTGTCCACCGGCCAAACCGCCGAATTTACCTTATCTAGAGGAGGTGTCGCGATCGCCGCCCTGGCGTTGAACGACACGGACGCACCGAGGCCGGTCGAGGCGGCCGCGGATCGAACCTATTACGCTTCGGCCCTGGCCCTGCTCGCGGATCTGGCGTCGCGGGAACGGAACGACAAGCGCCTTGAACCCTAGGCCGCGCGGTCACGCGGCGGAGTCGTGTCATGCCCAGCGACGTCAATCGCCTCTTCTCGATGATAAAGCAGGCCGACCTCCCCTATCAGGTCTTCGCCGATGATGCGGCCCCCGTCGCGCCTCGCGAAGCCGAGCTGGAAAAACCCCAGTTCGTCACGCCCGAGCCGGCCGCCAACGAGGACGCCGCCGCGGCGCATTCGGGCTTGTTCCGAGCCTACAGCAACGTCGAAGCCGGGCCTGTCGAACGGCGCGGCACGCCTCTCGCCGACGTTTTTCGCCGAATGATCAAGCGCTAGCGAGCGCTTCACCCGGCCGCCTGACGGGCTCCGTCCGCCGGCTTGACGACGGGCAACACCAGGACCAGGCACGCCCCCCGCTCGCYGGGGACCCAGGCGATGGTCGCGCCGATCGCCTCGGCGCGGCGCACCTGGTTGGCCAGGCCGCGGCCGCCGTTCGACGGCGCGACCGGATCGAAGCCGGCGCCGTTGTCGCGCACCCGGATCTCCACCCGGTCGTCCTGGGCGGTCACGGAAACCCGGATCTCGCCGGCCCCCGAATGCTTGAGGATGTTGGCGAAGGCCTCCTGCAGGATGCGCAGGATGTGCAGGGCGTGGCGCTGGTCCAGCCACTCCAGCGGCGGCACCTCGTCGGCGTTCCAGATCAGCTTGACCCCGCTGGCCTCAAGCCGCGGCTGCAGCCGGAACCGCAGGGTGGCCAGCAGCAGCAAAAGGTCGGTCTCGACGGGCTCCATCGAGTCGATGGTCAGCTTCAGGTCGTCGATGCAGCCGCGCAGCACGCTGACCAGGTCCAGCTTGGCGGCCCGGCCGTTCTCGACCACGCGCAGCGCGCCGACCAGGGTCGAGCCGAGGCCGTCGTGCATGTCCTGCATCAGCCGCTGGCGCTCCTGGTGCAACAGTTCGCGGTGTTCGACCTCGCGCAGTCGCGCATGGCTGTCGGTCAGCTCGGCCTCGCGTTGGGCCAGGCGCCGGGCGAGGTCGGCCTTGGCCAGGGTCGCCGTCTCCAGCGCCTCGATGTAACGGCGGAACATGATGTACCAGAAGACGACGGTGATCCCGACGCCGGCGAAGTTGGTCAGGAACACGCTCTCGATGTTCACCAGGTTCTGCTGCAGGCCCAAGTCGTAGGCGCCGGCCCCGATGGCCAGCAGGCTCCAGGCCGAAAGCAGCATGGCGAAGGTCGAGCGGGTCCGCACCGACTGGCGCAGGCCGTTCAGCGACACCACCAGGCCGACGATCAGGATGTTGATATAGACCAGGAACGAGATCAGCGTCGCGTCCAGCAGGCCCGGCAGGGTGGCCAGGGTCCAGCCGGCGCCGTTGGCGACGATCGCCAGGGTCAGGCGCGGCTGTCGCGCGCCGTGGAGCTGGGCCGCGAACAGGTGCAGCACGGCCATCATCCAATAGAGTGAATTGACCGTGATCCAGCCGAACCAGGCGTCGGAGACCATCAGCGGCTGCACGCCGACGAAGGTGTGCAGCATGCGCAGGAAGCAGACCACCGACATCAGGAAGAACAGCAGGTAGATCGACTCGCCTCGCCGACTGAACCAGACGAACAGGGCGAAGACGCCGGTGGCCAGGAACGAAGCGGCCGAGAAGGCCGGCAACCGCACCTGGAAGATGTCGCGCAGGTCGTAGCGCGGCCCCAGCTGACGATGCGTCCCGATCCAGACCGAGGAGAACGCCCCGCCGATGCCGCGTACGTGTTGCAAGCGCAAGTCCAGGGTGCGCGGCGGATGCGAGGTGGTGGTGCGCGGCAGCGCGATCCAGATCGGCTGGTTCGAGCCGTTCCATTGCAGGTTGGCGTGCGACTCGTAGACCAGCGCGTGATCGGCGTAGACGGCCAGCGAGCCGTCCGACTTCCAGCGTGGGATGTAGAGGTAGAGCTGCGCGCCGTCGTCGGGCAAAGCCGGGACCTCGAGGCTGTACCAACTGACCTGGGTGGCGATGCGTTGGGGCGAGGGATCGGTGCTGGGCATCCAGATCGGGGCCGGGGCGTAGGGCAACCGCACCACCGCTGCGCCCTCGCGCGGCACAGCCCCCTCACTGGTCGCCGGTGGCGGCTGATAACCGACGGTGTCCTGCCGGAAGAGCCGGGCCGAGACGATCCGCTCGCCGCCGCCGGCCGCCGAGATCGCCAGGGCCAGGACGACGATGATGACCGCCCCCAGCGCGAAGCCGAGCCAGGACGGCCGGCGCCCGACCGTCGGCCCCGCGCTGGACGCAGGGCTGGAGACGACCGGACTAGAGGAGGCCATGGGCCCGGGCCTCGAAGACGGCCTCGGTCTTCGAGCGGACCTCCAGCTTGGTGTAGATGCGCCGCACGAAGGTCAGCACCGTGTTGCGCGAGACATTCATCAGCTCAGCGATCTCGTCGAACGAGAAGCCCCGGGTGATCAGCTGCAGGGTCTCCTGCTCGCGCTCCGACAGGCTGGGCGCGGCAGCCTTGTCGGCCGCGGCCGCATCATCGACTGGCCGCTCATCGGGCCGGAAACGCATCAGCACCTGGCGGGCGATGCGCGGGCTGATCGGGCTGCCGCCGCCGTGCAGCACGCGGATGTCCTCGGGGATCGCCGGCAGCGCGCTGTCCTTCAACAGGTAGCCGCTGGCGCCGGCCTCGATCGAGGCGATCACGTGCCGCTCGTCGGCGAAGGTGGTCGAGACCATGATGGCGCAGTCGGGCCAACGGGCGTGGGCCTCGCGGATGACGTCGATGCCCGAGCCGTCGGGCAGACCCAGGTCCACCACCAGCACATCCGCCGCTGGTCCCTCCAGCATGACACGCGCCTGGGCCACGGTGGCGGCCACGCCTATCACCGAAAGGTCCGGCGCGGCGTCGACCGCCGCGCGGAAGGCGTCCTGAAAGGCCACGTCGTCCTCGACCAGAACGATGGCCAAGGGTTTCGGTGCATAGGGGGCCGACGGATCGGGCGTCGCCTCGGTCGTCATGTTCCTCCCCTACGCGCATCGACCGGAAAACCCGACCCCATAAGGAATCGCAGAGCTTGCGCGAGTTGACGTCATCATATCTTGCGACAGGCCGAACGTTGATCTCCGAGCGTCAACGCGGCAACTAAGCGGCGCTTGCGTCATCTAGACAACCCTTCGTGGAAGCCGGGGGGGGCAAGCAGGGACGCGGGGAGCGCGCCGGGGGGCGAAGCAGCGAGGGGCGCCAGGCCGGCGCCCCTCGTCGAGCCTCCCCGCGTCCTCTCGTCCAAGTGCGCCGCGATCCCTGGTGGGCGGCTTTGAGGACCACCGCGGCCAGAAACAACATTTCGTCAGGGAGGGCGGCATGCCCAATTTCAACGCGACTCTCGAAATCTGTGCGATCGATTCCCGGTCGGACACCATCTTCGGCTACGGCGTGAACTGCATCACCGGCGGCGTGGTGGTCGGGGCCAACTGCGTCGAGAATATCGTCAAGCTGGCGCCGCAACCGCGCAGCCAGGACAATCTCAACGTCAAGGTCGTCAAGAGCAGCTCGGACTTCTCCGATTTCCTGAACGTCGGCGGCACCGTGTCGGTCTCGGGCGTGAGCTGGGCAGCCACGGCCTCTGTGGCCTACGCCAGCCAGAACGCATCGACCGACACCTCGATGTCCTACATGGCGTTGCGCGACGTTCGCTCCTCGGACGTCTATCTCGACATCACCCAGGCCACGATCAACGCCGACGCCCTGGCCTTGCTGGCCGGTCCCGGCGGCCCCAGCGCCTTCATCAGCAAGTACGGCACCCATTGCGTGATCGGGGTGTCGTACGGCGGTTCGTTCTCCGGCTACATCCGCCTGGACGCCACCTCGGCCAGCCACAAGGAATCGATCACGGCCTCGATGTCGGCCTCGGTCTCGGGCTTCGGCAACAAAGCCTCGGTCAACGCCGACTTCAGCACCGGCCTGAGCCAGATCACCCAGAACTATGACCTGACCTCCAACTCAAGTCTGGTCGGGGCGACGGCCGCCGGCTTCAGCCGCACCGATCCGGACGGCATGCTCAGCGCCGCCCAAGGCATCGCCCTGGTCGATAACCCGGCCGCGCACGTCAAGGGCGCCGCCGTGGCCTTCATCTGCGTCACCTGGGACCAGTTCTCGCAGATCCAGCAGAAGCTGAACGACATCGGCCAGCCCAACGCGCTCAACCTGGGCGCGGCGCTGGGCGTCCTGAGCCAGCTGTCGGCGGAATACACGGCCCTGAACTATGTGATCGGCACCTGCCAAGCCATGATCAACAGCGGCGACTTCGCCATTCCCGCCCAGCGCGGTCTCGCCAGCCGGCTGATCGCCGCCGCGGTCGCGGGCCAGCAGGCGATCCAGGGCCAGAGCTTTTCCCAGATCCAGAACATGACGGCGGCCACGCTGCAGAGCCTGCAGATCTCCAGCCGGCTTAACGGCCACGTGCAGGCGCTGTCGCACAATTCGCTGCTGGTCAACGTGGACTGGTACACCGACGCCGCCTTCGCGGCCTGGGGCGATCACAAGGTCACGCTGACCGTGCCGATCAACACCATGCCGCGCGTGATCTCGGTCGAGCACGTCAAGGATTGGGATGCGACCGCCAATCTTTATCTCCACGTGGGCCAGGACCCGCTGGGATACTATCTGACCACCACCTGGGATTGGGCCGGCGACCAACACTTCGACAGCTCGCGAGTCGACATCGGCGGCGACAACCTCAACACGGCCGTCGCCAGGGCGGAGTGGACCGGCGCCGCCTGGAACAACATCTCGGCCAACCTGATCAACTACCCCTGATCCCCCATCGTCCGAAGCCGGACGGATCACCGTGGAGGACGCCTGGACCGGCGTTCTCCACGGCTTCGTTCAGATCTGGGGCGGCCATGGGCAACGTTCTGCCGGCCCGCCGGAGATGGCGAAGCGATCAAGCCAAAAGCCGCATCGGTCGATAGCGCCTTTGGCTTAGACCTGCCGGTGGCGCCGCCCTACCCTCCCAATCGTGAACGGTCACGCGGCCCTGAAGTCCGCGACGCCTCCAGGCGAAAGGACCGACGACGAGCGAGGATTTGATGAGCAGAGCGACGCCGTCCGAGATGGCCAAACAGATCGGCGAGGGGCTCCTGTCGTTCCCCGTCACCCATTTCGACGCCCAGCACCAATTCGTCGAAGCGCCCTATCGCGAACACTGCGCCTGGATGCTCCAACACGAGCTGGCCGGCCTGTTCGCGGCAGGCGGCACCGGCGAGTTCTTCTCCCTGACCCCGCCCGAGGTGGCCAAGGTGGTCAAGGCGGCGGTGGAAGAGACCGCCGGCAAGATCCCCGTCATCGCCGGTTGCGGCTACGGCACRGCCATCGCGGTCGATCTGGCCAAGGCCGCCCACGCGGCCGGCGCCGACGGGCTGCTGCTGCTGCCGCCTTATCTGATGAACTCGGGCCAAGAGGGCCTCGCCGCCCACGTCGAGGCGGTCTGCAAGGCCACGCCCCTGGGCGTCATCGTCTACAACCGCGACAACGCCATCCTCAACGAGGACACCCTCGAGAAGCTGTGCGACCGCAATCCCAATCTGGTCGGATTCAAGGACGGCGTCGGCGACATCGAGCTGATGATGCGGGTCTATGCCCGGATGGGCGACCGCCTGACCTATATCGGCGGCCTGCCCACGGCCGAGACCTTCGCCCTGCCCTATCTGGAAATGGGCGTGACCACCTATTCGTCGGCCATCTTCAACTTCATGCCGGAATGGGCGCTGGGATTCTACAAGTCGGTGCGCGCCCAGGACCGCGTCGCGGTGATGAACGGCCTGCGCGACTTCGTGCTGCCCTATATCGCCCTGCGCAATCGCGGTCGCGGCTATGCGGTGTCGATCGTCAAGGCGGGAATGAAGGTGATCGGCCGCGACGCGGGCCCGGTCCGCACGCCCCTGACCGACCTGAACCCGGCCGAGCTGGCCGAGCTCGAGACCCTGATCCAGCGCGCCCAGGGCAAGGCCTAGGGCGTGCCCGCCGCCGGCGCGCGCCTGGCCGTCGGCGGCCCGCAATCCAAGACCGGGGCAAAAACCGGAGCCACGGCCAAGCCCAAGGCCGTGGCGACGGCTACCGTTTCGCTGCCCAAGCGCCTAACCTCGCCGATCCACGGGATCACGAGCGGGCGCTATCCAATGTTCGAACTGAGTCAGTTGCGCTGTTTCGTGGCCACCGCCGAGGAGCTGCATTTCGGCCGCGCCGCCCAGCGGCTGAACATGACCCAGCCGCCGCTCAGCCGGCAGGTCCAACTGCTGGAGCGCATTCTCGGGGTCACCCTGCTGGACCGCACCAGCCGCTCGGTGCGGCTGACCCCCGCCGGCCGCGCCTTCCTGCTGGAGGCTCGCCGGATCTTGCGCCTGGCCGAGAGCGCGGCCCTGGCCACGCGCCGTATCGCGGTGGGCGACGCCGGCCAGATCGCCATCGGCTTCACCGCCGCTTCCGGCTATAATTTCCTGCCCAGCCTGGTGATCCTGTCGCGGGCCCGGCTGCCCAACGCCGACCTGACCTTGCGCGAGATGGTCACCCGCGAACAGGTCGAGGCCCTGCTGACCGGACGCATCGACATCGGTCTGGTGCGTCCGCCGATGGAGCGCGCCGAATTCGCCACCGCCCGCGTGCTGACCGAGCCCCTGGTGGCCGCCCTGCCGACGGGCGACCCGCGTCTGGCCAAGGCGTCTCTGGCCCTGAGCGACTTCGACGACGCGCCGCTGATCATGTATTCGGCCGAGGGCGCCGGCTATTTCCACAACATGCTGACCACGCTGTTCGACGCCAACGGGGTGACGCCGAACTACGTGCAGCACGTCACCCAGATCCACTCGATGCTGGCCCTGGTCCATGCCGGCCTCGGCGCGGCCCTGGTGCCCGAGGCGGCCATGAGCCTGCATTTCGACGACGTGCAGTACCGCCCCGTGCAGACCACGCCCGACCGCCCGGTCGAGCTCTACATGGCGTGGCGCAAGGATAACGACAGCCCGATCCTGCAGTCGTTCATCGACCTGTGCATGGCCGAGGCCTCGCCGACCGAAACCATCATCGACTGACCCGCCCTCTCCTCGGAGCGGGCCAAGACACTGCCTGGGGAGAAGCGTACATGACCACTCATCGCCGCGCCGTTCTGGCGGGAGCTGCCGCCGCGAGCCTGGTCGCCGCGACCGGCGCCAGGGCCTCCACCAAGGCTCTGGTCGCCACCACCCAGTACGGCAAGGTGCGCGGCGCCGAGGTCGAGGGGATCAAGGTCTTCAAGGGCGTGCGCTACGGCGCCGACACCGCCCCTCGGCGGTTCAGGCCCGCCCAGCCGCCCGAGCCGTGGACGGGCGTGGTCGACGCCCTGGCCTACGGTCCGGCCAGCCCGCAGACCAAGATCGCCGACGCCACCAGCGAGGACTGCCTGTTCCTCAATGTCTGGACCCCCGCCCTGGACAACAAGAAGCGGCCGGTGATGGTCTACGTCCACGGCGGCGCCCACGCCAACGGCTCGGGATCGGACCCGCTTTATGATGGGGTAAGACTGGCCCGGCGCGGCGACGTGGTGGTGGTGACCGTGAACCATCGGCTCAACGTCTTCGGCTACTGCTACCTCGCCGAGCTCGGCGGGGCCGATCTGGCGGACAGCGGCAATGTCGGCAACCTGGACCTGGTGATGGCCCTGGAATGGGTCCGCGACAACATCGCCGCGTTCGGCGGTGATCCGGGCAACGTCACCGCCTTCGGGCAATCGGGCGGCGGCGGCAAGGTCGTCACCCTGATGGCCATGCCGTCGGCGCGCGGACTGATGCACAAGGTCGCCACCATGAGCGGCCAGCACGTCACCGCCATGGGTCCGATCCACGCGACGATCCGCGCCAGGGCCTTCATGGAGAAACTGGGTCTGCGCCCCGACCAGATCGACGCCCTGCGCACCCTGCCGGCCCCGCAGTTGGTCGCCGCCTTGAAGATGCCCGATCCGTTGGAGCGCAAGGGCTCGATCATCTTCTGGTCGGTGATGGACGGCGGCGTGCTGCCGCGTCACCCGTTCTATCCGGACGCCCCGCGTGAGAGCGCCCATATCCCCATGATCATCGGCAACACCCACGACGAGACCCGGGCCTTCCTGGGCGGCGATCCGAAGAACTTCACCCTCACCTGGGAGGAGCTGCCCGAGCGCCTGGCGCCGGAATTGGTGCTGGACGTCGCGCCGCGCCGGGTGATCGCCCGCTATCGCGAGCTCTATCCGGACTATACGCCGTCCGAGGTGTTCTTCGCGGCCACCACGGCGGGGCGCTCGTGGCCAGGCCACCTGATCCAGGCCGAGCAGCGCGCCAGGATCGGCGCGCCGGCCTGGATGTACCAATTGGACTTCGGCTCGCCGATCGACGGCGCCAGGCTGCGGGCCTTCCACAGCTTCGACATCGCCCTGGTGTTCGACAATCTGGACAAGCCGGGCTCGAAGACCGGCACGGGCCCCGCCGCCCGCAAGGTGGCCAACCAGATGAGCGAGGCCTTCCTGGCCTTTGCCCGGACGGGCGACCCCAACTGCGCGGCGATCCCGGCCTGGGGGAAATACGAGCTGCCGAAACGGGCGACGATGGTGTTCGACGAGACGTCGGCGATGGTCGACGATCCGCGACGGGAGGAGCGCGAGCTGTTCTCGGTCGCGCCGTTCCTGAAGGAAGGGACATAGGGGGTCAGCGGC
>NZ_JBFTZS010000061.1:0-13990 GCF_056406675.1 Caulobacter sp. P1_B12_2
GCCCCAAGGGCGCCGGCGCCATCATCGAGGCCCTGTCCGCCGACGGCGTGGCGGCCGAGCTGGTCGCCGAGGCCGGCGGGCTGAAGCTGTTCTCGCTGCTGGGCTTCTACCAGGCCGACGACGCGCGCCTGGCCCGCGCGCCGGGTTCACTTACCGGCGTCATCGGAGCCGCGCCCGTTCCCTTCGACGTTTAGACGGGCGACGTGTAAGAAGACCGCCTCTTAGCTACCCGAGTTCCCTCGATGACCGCTCCGACCACCGACCGCTTCGCCGCGCCGCGCCCCACGCCCAAGCCGGGCATCCTCGACATCGCCGCCTATGTGGGCGGCAAGTCGAAGATCGAGGGCGTCGCCCATCCCGTGAAGCTGTCGAGCAACGAGAACATCCTGGGCAGCAGCGACAAGGCCAAGGCCGCCTATCGCGACGCCGTCGACCGGATGCACATGTATCCCGACGGCAAGGGCGCGGCCCTGCGCGCCGCCCTGGCCGCCCACTACCGTCTCGAGGTCGAGCGCATCACCCTGGGCGACGGCTCGGACGAGATCTTCGCCCTGCTGAACCAGGTCTATCTGGAGCCCGGCGACAACATCGTGCAGGGCGAGCACGGCTTCGCCGCCTACGCCATCGGCGCGCGCGCCTGCCAGGGCGAGGTCCGCTTCGCCAAGGAGCCGGGCCAGCGCGTCGACGTCGACGAGGTGGTCAAGTGCGTGGACGAGCGCACCCGCCTGGTGTTCATCGCCAACCCCGCCAACCCCACCGGCACCTGGCTGACCGGCGAGGAGATCCGCGCCCTGCACGCGGCCCTGCCGCCGTCGGTGCTGCTGGTGCTGGACGGGGCCTATGCCGAATTCTGCACCGATCCGCGCTTCGAGGACGGGCTGGACCTGGCCCGCACCGCCGAAAACGTCATCGTCACCCGCACCTTCTCCAAGCTGCACGGCCTGGCCGCCCTGCGCGTGGGCTGGGCCTACGGTCCGGCGGGGATCATCGATCCGCTGGAGCGCATCCGCCCGCCGTTCAACACCTCGATCCCGGCCCAGGACGCGGCGATCGCCGCCCTGGCCGACACGGACTTCCAGCAGCGGTCGGTCGCCCTGGTCGAACAGTGGCGCGCTTGGCTGACCCAGCAGATCGGCGGCCTTGGCCTGGAGGTCACCCCGTCGCAGGCCAACTTCGTGCTGATCAACTTCCCGGCCAAACCCGGCAGGACCGCGCTGGAGGCCGAGGGCTTCCTGGCCTCGAAAGGCTATCTGGTCCGCGCCGTGGCCAACTACAATCTACCCAACGCCATCCGGATCACCATTGGCCTGGAAGAGCATAACCGGGCTGTCGTGGAGCTCCTGCGCGAGTTCGTGACCCGATGAGCCACCCCGGCATTCTGTATCCGAAGATGACCGTGATCGGCTGCGGCCTGATCGGCGGCTCGATCATCCGCGCCGCGCGCGAGCACGGCGTCGTCGGCCAGGTCACCGTGGTCGACGCCAGCGAGGCGCACCGCGCCCGCGTGACCGAGCTGGGCCTGGCTGAGCACGTCACCGGCGACATCGCCGAGGCCGTCAAGGACGCCGACCTGGTGGTGATCGCCACCCCGGTGCTCTCCACGCCCGAAGTCGCGGCCGCCCTGGCCCCGCACATGAAGGCCGGCGCCACCCTGACCGACGTCGGCTCGACCAAGGCCAACGTGGTCGAGGCGTTCAAGGCGGTGGACCTTTCCCACGTCTTCGTCATCCCCGGCCACCCGATCGCCGGCACCGAGCAGTCGGGCCCCGACGCCGGCTTCGCCGAGCTGTTCGAGAACCGCTGGACCATCCTGACCCCGGCCGAGAAGGACGACGAGGCCTACGCCGCCGCCGTCGCCAAGCTCARCACCTTCTGGCGCGCCTTCGGGGCCCAGGTCGAACTGATGGACGACAAGCACCATGACCTGGTGCTGGCCGTCGTCAGCCACCTGCCCCACCTGATCGCCTACACGATCGTCGGCAGCGCGGCCGACCTGGAGAACGTCACCGAGAGCGAGGTGATCAAGTTCTCGGCCTCGGGCTTCCGCGACTTCACGCGCATCGCCGCCAGCGACCCGACCATGTGGCGCGACATCTTCATGGCCAACAAGGACGCGGTGCTGGAGATGCTGGGCCGGTTCACCGAGGACCTGCAGGCCATGAGCCGGGCCATCCGCTGGGGCGACGCCGACGCCCTCCACGCCCAGTTCACCCGCACCCGCGCCATTCGCCGCGGCATCGTCGCCGCCGGCCAGGAAAGCGCGGAGCCGAACTTCGGCCGGGATCGCGGGAAACACTAGGGCGTGGGTTGGAAGCGCTCTGTTGGGCTGGGGCTCGGCGCGGCGGCCTTGGCGCTGGTCGTCTGGGGGCTGTTCTTCGCCCCGCCTGCGGTGAAGTGGCCGTTTCCGTTCAGAGTCGGCGTTGTCAACGAAGCGGCGGCGCCCCGGTAGCGCGGCACCCCGCCACGATGTCGTCTCGCGCCGTAATACAGCCGCAACATACCGCGCTGATGGTCGCCGCAAGGGACACGACCTCTGAAGGACACCATATGCGCCGCAAGCTCGCCGCCCTCGCCGTGACCACGCTCGCCGCCCTCTCGGCCGGCTCGGCCCTCGCCCAGATGCCGTCGCCCGAAAAGATCCACAAGGCCTGGGACAAGAACGCCGACGGCGGGATCGACAAGGCCGAGTGGATCGGCGCCGGCCGCAAGGAAGCCCGCTTCGCCAAGGCCGACGCCGACGGCGACGGCAAGGTCACCCTGGACGAGCTGAAGTCCGGCATGTCCAAGATGAAGGCCCGCCGCGAGGGCGACGCCGCGCCGACTCCGCCCGCCGATCACTAAGGCCGACAGCGGCGTGGCTTTTCCGCCACGCTTGGAACAACCTTAACCAGACCCCTTCCCATCGCTGGGCGAACGCTGTAATCGCCCGCCTCCCGAAGGAAGAGACCCGTGGCGCACAAAGCTCCGACCTATCTGCCCGCACTCAATCTGTTGGACCGCCAGGTCGAACGGATGAGCGCGTGCGCGTCGGTAGGGGTCACGGTCTAGGGTTCGTCTGAACTCGGGATGTTCGTAGGAGCCCCTCCTGGCCTGGCCGGAGGGGTTTCTTCGTTTTGTGCGGGAAGTTCTCCGACCAAGTCGCCAGGAGGGGCGGTTTGGAAAAGGAGAAGCCCATGAGCGGCTTCACACACATCGAAAGCGACGGCGCGCCGATCAAGGCGTGGACGCAAGGCGTGCCCATCGAGGACTCCGCCCTCAAGCAGCTGCGCAACGTCGCCGCCCTGCCCTTCATCCACAAGCACGTGGCGGTCATGCCCGACGTGCATTGGGGGATGGGCGCGACGGTCGGTTCGGTCATTCCCACCCTGGGGGCGATCATCCCGGCCGCCGTGGGCGTCGACATCGGCTGCGGCATGATGGCGGTGCGCACCTCGATCCGCGCCGAGCATCTGCCCGACAACCTGTTCGGCGTCCGCTCGGACATCGAGGCGGCCGTGCCGCACGGCCGGACCGACAACGGCGGGCGCAACGACAAGGGCGCCTGGCAGGTCGAGCCTCCGACGGTCGCGGCCGAGAAGTGGGCGGGTCTGAAGGAGGGCTACGACGCGGTCGTGGCCCGGCATCCGAAGGCGGCACACCCGCGCGGCTTCGGCCACCTGGGCACGCTGGGCACCGGCAACCACTTCGTCGAGCTCTGCCTCGACGAGGCCGGCGACGTCTGGGTGATGCTGCACTCCGGCTCGCGGGGCGTCGGCAACCGGTTCGGGACCTACTTCATCCAGCGCGCCAAGCACGAGATGAAGCGCTGGTACATCAACCTGCCCGACCAGGACCTGGCCTATTTCGCCGAAGGCAGCGAAGGGTTCATCGACTACGTCCGGGCCGTGTCCTGGGCGCAGAAGTACGCCCGGGCCAACCGTGAGGTGATGATGGAGCAGGTGCTGGCCGTGCTTCGGACCACCTTCCCCGACCTCGTGGTCACGCAGGAAGCGGTGAACTGTCACCACAACTACGTGTCGCGGGAAAAGCACTTCGGCAAGGACGTGTACCTGACCCGGAAGGGCGCGGTCTCGGCCAAGGACGGAGAACTGGGGATCATCCCGGGCTCGATGGGCGCCAAGTCGTTCATCGTGCGCGGCCGGGGCAACCCGGACTCGTTCTGCACGTGCTCGCACGGCGCCGGACGGGCGATGAGCCGGACCGAGGCCAAGCGGCGGTTCACGATCGCCGACCACGTGGCCGCCACCGCCGGCGTCGAATGCCGGAAGGACGCCGACGTGATCGACGAAACGCCGATGGCCTACAAGGACATCGACGCCGTCATGGCCGCCCAGAGCGATCTGGTCGACATCGTCCACACGCTGCGCCAGGTCGTTTGCGTGAAGGGCTAGCGGGACGCCGTCCGGTCGCGAGACCGGGCGGCGTTTCGCGTTGGGACTATTGGAACAGTTGGTAGATGACCGAAGCGACGACGCCGGTGGCGATGGCCGTCAGGACGACGTCGTTGTTGACGCGGACGTACTGGTAACCGCGCGGCGGGGCGCTCAGGCCGTAGTGGCGATAGTCGACCTGATAGGCCCGGCCGCGATAGTTGGCCGGCAGCCTGTCGCCGCGACGCCACTGGCGCGCCTGGTAGCCGCGCGGCGGCTGATAGCGGCTGGGGGCCTTGTAGCGCTTGGACGCGTGGCGCTCGTAATTGCCGTTGTTGTTGTCGCCGGGACGTTGGTCGTGACGGTCGCGGTCGTTCTGGCCGCGCCCATTATCACCTCGGTTGTCGTGGCCGCCTTGCTGTTGGTGCTGGTCGGGGCGCTGCTGCCCGGGTTGGGCGCTGGCCACGCCGGCCGACGCCACGATGGACAGCGCGATCGCGGCGGTCAGGATCTTCTTCATGGCTCGTGTCTCCGTGTCAGCGGAGCGCCGCGTTCGGCGCTCTCGTCCTGACGTGTCTGTTATGGGCGGGGCCGCTTGAGCCTCGACTGAACGCTGGAGGGGACCAAGGTTCATCGGAGCGACACCGCATGACCGCAATCGCCTGATGCGGTGACGAAAGCGGGGCGGCTTGCTTGCCGCCCCGCTCTCAAAGTTGCGATGTGGAAATGATTGGCCGCGCCGGGGCGGCCGACAGTCTCAGGTGATGTGCTTGGCGCTGGGCGGATCGCTGGCCGGGAAGCTTTCTTCCAGGCTTTCGTCGATCAGGGCTTCCTGACGGTCTTCGGCGATCTCGAGGTGCTCGGCCAGATGGTCGTGCTTCTCGCCTTCAGCCGGAGGCTCGACCGCACGGGTGGTCGGGGTGTTCTCGTTCTGGAAGGCTTCCTTGACGTCGGTCTCGGAGACCCGGTCCTCGGGATGGCCGGGCTGGCCAAGATCCTGGGCCTGGGAGAAGTCGCCCAGCACGCCGGGTTGCGAGCCGTCTTGCGGCGCGATGTTGTCAGCCATTTGGAGTGTCCTTGGGTTGGACTCCATGAACGGCCACGCCTGACATCACGTTCCATCAGGCCGGGTCCGTGGCGACGCCATCGAAAATCATATAAGGATATCTTTATATCATTTTCAACCAAGGTCTCGCATGCCCCTCGACACCGCCAATCTCGCCCTGTTCGCCGTGGCGGCGACGGTTCTGCTCGGCTCGCCGGGCCCCGGCATCGCCGCCCTGATCTCGGTGGGACGACGCAAGGGCTTTGTCGGCGGCCTCAGGTTCTATGGCGGCCTGCAGATCGGCCTGGCGGTCGCCGCGGCCATTGCGGCGGCTGGACTGTTCTCGGCGGTTCAGGCCCTGCCGTTCGCGCAGCGCGGCCTGGCGATCGTCGCGACGCTGTATCTGCTGTTCCTGGCCTGGAAGATCGCGACCGCGCCGGTCGGCGACCCCGAGGCGGCCAAGACGTCCGATCTGGCCGAAACCGCGCTCGGCGGCGCGCTGCTGGGCGTCACCAATCCCAAGGCCTATATCGCCTTCGCCTCGTTGATGGCCGCCTACCCCATCGTTCGCCAGCGCCCGCCCGTCGATCTGGGAGTCAAGTGGCTGGTCTGCGTGATCGTGATGGTGATCGTCGACCTGGCCTGGCTGGCGCTGGGCGTCGCGGTCGGCAAGGCGCGGCTGTCGCCGGGCGCCGAAAGGACGATGAACTGGATCATGGGCGGCCTGATCCTGGCCACGGCCCTGATGGCGTTCGCCTAGCGCGCCTTCAGCTCGACCAGCGCCCAGGCGTCGCCGACCTTGTGGAACTTGAACGCCACGCGCGCGCCAGGGGTCAGCGGCGCTTCGGCCAGGATGTCGCCATAGGCCTGGAACGCGGTGCGCCCCGCAGCCAGCTTGGCCGCGCTCGCGCCCTCGTGATCGAGCGTTACCGCCTGGCCGTCCACGATCGCGATCACGCCGATCGAATCGTATTCCGGGCTCACGGGAACCGCCGCCGGAGCCGCAATCGGCACCTCCGACGCGGTTTTCGTCGGCTTGCCCGGTCCGCAGGCAGTGAGCGTCAAGCCAAGGAAAATCGCCGATATTGTCTTTATTTTCATTATCTTATCGAAAATCATGAGTCTGCCGAAAGCTCCGAACCCGTCACTCATACAAGGTTTTTTGCCGCAGGTGCGAAAAGGGCGGCGATTGTGGTAGCGATTTTGTGATCGAAGTTTTACTCTAAGGGATGCCGGCGGCTCTCCACGCCGGTCGTCGAGAAACGCCAGACCCGTCCAGCAGAGCGCGCCGATCTTAGCGGCGCGCCCCGTGAAGCCGGCTCTGCGACTCTCGAACGCTCTGCGGAGAAGCCCGGCCTCGGACGACCCGAGCCCCCGAGACGATGGACCTGATGAGCGAACGCGGCGCTTTCTTCGATCTGACCTCCTCGCGGAGCGTCGCCTTTGAGACGGTGATCTCCTCGCACGATCGGGTCGAGATCCCCGTCGACGCGCCGCTGGCCATGCCGGTCCAGCCGCTGGCCTTCTGGCAGGGCGAGGCCAAGCCGGCCGCCACGGCCCCCAATCATTCGGTTTGGGAAAACCTGGCCCTGCGCCGCTGGGGCGTGTTCATCGCCACCGCGATCATGGCCTTCGCCGGCTGGAAGGCCACCTACGACACCATCGCCCTGGGCGGCGTGACGCGCCTGGAGGCCGTCTGCCTGACCCTGCTGGCCCCGCTGTTCCTGGCCCTGGCCCTGTGGTTCTGCACCGCCGTGGTCGGCTTCGTCGTCCTGCTGGGCAAGCCCAAGGATCCGCTCGGCATCGACGACAGCCCGTCCTCGCCCATGCCCAAGCCCCGGGCCCGCACGGCCATCCTGATGCCGGTGCACAACGAGGACGCCGCCGAGGTGTTCGCTCGCCTGCGCGCCATGGACGCCTCGCTGCACGACACCGGCAATAGCCGCGCCTTCGACATCTTCATCCTCAGCGACACCCGCGACGCCGCCGTGGCCCTGGCCGAACAGGCCTGCTTCGCCCGCTTCCGCCGCGAGGCCAACAGCCACGTCTTCTATCGCAAGCGCACCCAGAACACGGGCCGCAAGGCCGGCAACATCGCCGACTGGGTGGCCCGCTGGGGCGGCGACTACGAGCACATGCTGGTGCTGGACGCCGACAGCCTGATGACCGGCGAGGCCATGGTCCGCCTGGCCGACGCCATGGAGCGTCACCCGCGCGTGGGCCTGATCCAGACCATGCCGATGATCATCAACGGCCAGACGATCTTCGCCCGCACCCTGCAGTTCGCCACGCGCCTGTACGGCCGCGTCTCGTGGACCGGCCTGGCCTGGTGGTCGGGTTCGGAAAGCAGCTTCTGGGGCCACAACGCCATCGTCCGCACCAAGGCTTTCGCCGAGACCTGCGGCCTGCCCAGCCTGGACGGCCCCAAGCCGTTCGGCGGCGAGGTGATGAGCCACGACGCCCTCGAAAGCGCCCTGCTGCGCCGCGGCGGCTGGGGCGTGCATCTGGCCCCCTATCTGTCGGGCTCCTACGAGGAGAGCCCCTCCAACCTGCTGGACTTCGCCACCCGCGACCGTCGCTGGTGCCGGGGCAACGTGCAGCACATCCCGCTGATCGGCCTGCCCGGCCTGCACTGGATGAGCCGCCTGCACCTGGTGATCGGCGTGCTCAGCTACGTGCTTTCGCCCCTGTGGTTCGTGGCCCTGTCGTCGGGGATAATCTCGCGCATGCTGATGCCCGAGCTGAAGAAGGCCGCCTTCACCATGGCCGACCTGCAGGCCGCGGCCCACGCCCTGATCGACTGGCGCGAGATCCAGGCCACCGCCTGGGCGATGATCATCACCTTCGTGCTGCTGTTCGGCCCCAAGATCCTGGGCTCRATCCTGGTCTTCTCGCGGGCCAACGAGATCAAGGGCTTCGGCGGCCGTCGCCGGGTCATGGCCGGCCTGATGGTCGAGATGCTGCTCTCGGCTCTGGTGGCCCCGATGCTGATGTTTACCCAGACCCGCGCCCTGGTCGAGATCCTGGCCGGCAAGGTCGGCGGCTGGGCCACCCAGCGCCGCGACGCCGACAAGGTCACCGGCAGGGAAGCGTTCAAGGCCATGGGCTGGATCAGCGTCACGGGCCTGGCCCTGGCCGTGGCCTTCTGGTTCACCCCCGACCTGCTGACCGCCACGATGCCGATCCTGGCCGGCCTGATCCTGGCCGTGCCGCTGACCATGCTGGGCGCTCACAAGATCGCCGGCCTGGGCGTCAAGTCGAACGGCCTGTTCATGACCCCGGAAGAGCGCCGCCCGCCGGCCATCGTCCGCGCGGCCCTGGGTCCGGCCTGCGAGCCGCCTGTCCGCTGGTTCGCCGGCCAGCGTCGTCCGACCCTGGTCGCCGAGCAGCCCGCGGAACGCAACGCCGCCTAGGTCTTTTTCGGCCCGGACGCCCGCGATCGCCTTTCCGCGCTTAAGGGTGTGGCCGCTTTCGCCCGACCGGAGTAGAAGCGCGCTTCGTTCAATCTTAACGGAGCGTCCGCCGTGTCGCGCCTCTTCAGCGCCTATGTGATCGTCGACTGGAGCGCGGCGGCCAAGCCGACCACGGGGGCGGACTCCGTGTGGATCGGCGTGATGAAGCGCGACGTGCGCTTCCGGCTGACCTTCGAGACCTTCAACCCAGCCACCCGCCTGGAGGCCGAGACCAAGCTGGCCTCGATCCTGGACGACCTGAAGAAGCGCAACGAACGGGCCCTCGTCGGTTTCGACTTCCCGCTGGGCTTCCCGCGCGGCTTCTCCCAGGCCCTGGCCCTGAAGGGCGACCATCCCTGGCGCGCGGTCTGGGACCAGCTGGCCAAGATGGTGAAGGACAAGGCCGACAACACCAACAACCGCTTCGGCGTCGGCTCCGAGCTGAACCGTCGGCTGACCGGTGGGCCGTTCCCGTTCTGGGGCGTGCCGCCCAAGGACACCCTGACGACCCTGCAGCCCAAGAAGACCCGCGAGCACGGTCCCGACGACCTGCCCGAGTTCCGGCACGCCGACACGGCGGCCAAGGGCGCCCACTCGATCTGGAAGCTCTATTACAACGGCTCGGTCGGCGGCCAGGCGATCATGGGCATTCCCGCCGCCCGCCGGCTGCGGGACGCCCGCGGCGACGCCGCCCGGGTCTGGCCGTTCGAGACCGGCTTCAAGGCCCTGACCGAGGCCGAGCTGGACGGCGTGCAGATGGTGATCGCCGAGGTCTATCCCTCGCTGATCAAGGCCGTCCCCGCCGCCGGCGAGGTCAAGGACGCCGCCCAGGTGCGCGCCCTGGCCGAGCACTTCGCCAAGCTGGACGAGGCCGGCAAGCTGGCTGCGCTGTTCGGACCGCCGAAGGGTGCGGCGGAAGACGTCGTCGCCGATGCGGAGACGCAGGAGGGCTGGATCCTGGGGGCGGCGATCTAGCCCCCCCTCTACGCCTGTCATCCCGGACAAGCGCGTAGCGCGCCGATCCGGGACCGACGCCTGAGCGCCGCGCTTCCGGCGATCCCGGATCTTCGCTTCGCTACGTCCGGGATGACAGCCCGTTTTGAGCGCGAAAGGGAGCCCCCCCCCTACCGCTCCTTCACATCCAGCATCCGATACCGTCCCAGCAGGAACGCCGCCGCGATGAAGCTGGTGACGATCACCGACCAGACGATGCCGTCCACGCCCAGCTTCATCGGAATGGCCAGCCACCAAGCCAAGGGTCCCATGATCAGGGCGTAGCTGATCATGTGGGTGACGGCCGGGATCCACACCTCGCCTCGCGCCCGCAAGGCCTGGGCGCAGACCACCTGCACGGCGTCGGGGACCAGGAACAGGCAGGTCAGGGCCAGGGCCGGGGTGATCAGGGCCAGGGCGGAGGGGTCGGCGGTGTAGGCCCCGCCCACCAGGTGGCGCAGCGGATAGAGCAGCACGGCGACCAGCAGGGCGAAGACGGCGGTGACGCCGAAGGCGATCCAGCCCGCGCGGCTCATGCCCTTGGAGTCCCGCGCGCCAAAGGCCCGGCCCACCTGCACCGCCGTGGCGGTCGACAGGCCTAGCGGGATCATGAAAACGACCGCCGCCACGTTCAGTACCACGGCCCAGGCGGCGACATTCAGCCCGCCCAGCCAGCCGGCGATCAGGCTCATGCCGGCGAAGGCCGAGACCTCGAACAGGTTCGACGTGCCCGCTCCGTAACCCACCCGGCGCTGCTCCTTGGCGGCGGCGGGATCGTGCGGGGCCTTGTCGAACACGCCCATGGCGCGGGCGTCTTTCAGGCGCACGATCACCACCGCCAACATCACGGTGAAGACGATGCGCGCCACGAACGTCGCCCAGGCCGCGCCCACCGCGCCGAGGGCCGGCAGGCCGAAGGTTCCGGGCACCAGCAACAGGTTGACCGCCAAGTTCACCAGGTTGGCGATCCACATGGTGACCGTGACCAGGCCCGGCCGCCCCAGCCCCTCAAGCCAGAAGCTCAGAGCCACGCTGACCGCATAAGGGATCATCGACAGCGAGAAGACGATCAACGGCGCGGTCGATCCGTCGGCCAGGGCCTTGTCGATGCCGACATGGTGCAGCAGCGGCGGGCCGGCCAGGGCCAGCAGCACCGAACCGGCCAGGCCCAGCCACAGGGAATAGACCACGCCCCGCCGCAGCACGGCCCCGACCTCGTGCGGCTTGCCCGCGCCCATGGCCCGCGAGCCCATCACCTGGGCGCCGACCAGCAGGCCGACGGTCACCGTCACGAAGATCGAGGTCGGCGCCCAGGCCATGGCGTGGAAGCCCAGTTGCGTCGCCGAGTAGTGTCCGACCACGATGGCGTCGGTCAGGCCCATGACCATGATGCCCAGGCGCGACAGCACCACGGGCCCCGCCAGGCGCAGCAGTTCGATCAGGTCGGAGACAATGACGCCGTGCGGCTTCCCAGGGCGGGGAGCCGGCGCGGCCGCGGAACGCGACATCGGATGGGCCTTTCAAAGAGGCCGGGAAGGTGACCGATGCCCACGCTTTGGGCAACCCCGGTTCCCATGCTGAGGCTTGGAACATCGGCGCGGCCCGCCGGTTTGGAGGTCTCAGCCTTCAGGAGCCAGCCATGTCGGACGTCGAAACCCCGGAATTCGAAGCCGCCGCCGACCGCGTGTCGCAAGCCGAACGCGACATCCAGGCCCCGCTGGACGCCAAGGAGAAGCGGTCGTTCGAGGACGAGGAAGCGGAGAAGCCCGCCATGCAGGCCGGCGCGCGCCCCTACCCGGCCCCGCCCTTCCCCGAGCAGCACCAGCTGAAGCCAGGCCTCGAGGCCGCGCTCGATCCGGCCCCGATGTACGACGCGCCGTTCTACAAGGGCTCTGGCAAGCTGGAGGGCAAGGTCGCCCTGATCACCGGCGCCGACAGCGGCATCGGCCGGGCCGTGGCCGTGCTGTTYGCCCGCGAGGGGGCCGATGTCGCAATCGGCTATCTCGACGAGGACGAGGACGCCAACCTGACCCGCATGGCCGTCGAGCAGGAAGGTCGGCGCGCCATCCTGCTGCCCGGCGACGTCGCCGACCCGGCCTACGCCACGGCCGCCGTCGAGCGGACGGTGAAGGAGCTGGGCAAGCTGGACATCCTGGTCAACAACGCCGCTTTCCAGGAGCACGTGCTGGACTTCGAGGACCTCACGGTCGAGCACTTCGACCGAACGCTGAAGACCAACCTCTACGGCTACTTCCACATGGCCCAGGCGGCCGTGAAGGTGATCCCGCCTGGCGGGGCGATCGTCAACACCGGCTCGGTCACCGGCCTGCTCGGCAACAAGGACCTGCTGGACTATTCGATGACCAAGGGCGGCATCCACGCCTTCACCCGCTCGCTCGCCACCCACCTGATCGACAAGGGCATCCGGGTCAACGCCGTGGCGCCGGGCCCGGTCTGGACGCCGCTGAACCCCGCCGACAAGCTGGGCCCGCAGGTCGCCCAGTTCGGCGCCAAGACGCCGATGAAACGCCCGGCCCAGCCCGAGGAGATCGCCCCGGCCTATGTGTTCCTGGCCTCGCCCCAGACGTCCAGCTACATCACCGGCGAGGTGCTGCCGATCATCGGCGGGTACAGCGGGGGCTGAGGCCCTTAACCTCGCCTGCTAACGAACGGCTAAGCCTGCCCGCGTAAGTTGTCGGCCAGGCGCAAAACGCGCCCTCGGCTTCGCGCCGAACCTGGAACCGGTCGTCGATGGCGCTGAACAGCATCAACACCAATGTCGGGGCGATGATCGCTCTGCAATCGCTGAACGCGATCAACCGCGACCTGTCCGACACCCTGCGCCACATCGCCACCGGCCTGGCGATCTCCAGCCCCAAGGACAACGCCGCTGTCTGGGCCATCGCCCAGACGCAGCGCTCGGAGTCCAAGTCGCTGGACGCCGTGCGCGCCTCGCTGCAGCGCGGCCAGTCCATCACCGACGTCGCCCTGGCGGCCGGCGAGACGGTCACCGAACTGCTGGGCCAGATGAAGGAAAAGATGCTGGCGGCGTCGGACACCAGCCTCTCGACCGCCAGCCGCAAGGCCCTGAACGACGACTACCTGAACCTGCGACGCCAGATCGACCGGACCGTGGGCTCCGCCGACTTCAACGGCATCAACCTGATCTCGTCGGGCAGCACCGGCCAGATCCGCGCCCTGGCCAACGCCGACGCCACCGACACCATCRACGTCGATCACGTGGACCTGTCGACCACCGGCTCGGCCCTGTCGGGCATGCGCGCCGACCTGCTGGGGGCGCCGATCAGCGCCGCCGAGCTGAAGGCCATGAGCGGCGCGATCGAGAACGTCACCTCGGCCTTGTCCAGCCTGGGCACGCGCTCCTACGCCCTCGAAACCCACATGAGCTTCATCGACAAGCTGCAGGACACGCTGGACGCCTCGGTCGGGCGGCTGGTCGACGCCGACATGGCCAAGGAGGCCACCAAGCTCCAGGCCTTGCAGATCAAGCAGCAGCTGGCGATCAAGTCGCTGAGTATCGCCAATTCCGGACCCAGCTACCTGCTGAAGCTGTTCGGCGGCTAGGGCTCTAGTGCGGCCAGGCCTCGGTGAGCACCTTGGCCACCCCGCCCTTCCAGCTGACCTCCAGGGCCGGCGCCTTGGGCTGACCCTGGGCGAACAGCTCGTAGATCACCTGGCCGTCGTCCTCGGTGCTCTCGATCACCCGCACCGGCGCGATCTTGGGGACGGCCCTGACGGCGGCGTCGCGCACCGGCTGGGGCGTGGCGGTCCAGGCGATGTCGCGCTGGGTCTCGACGATCTTCCAGGTCCCGCCGGTCTCCAGCAGGTCGAACTCGATCTCGGCCCCGTCCGGCAGCACGCCCTCGACGTCGTAGTAGCGGCGGTCGGCGCGCGCCTTGAACTCGGCTTCGGTGATCTTCAGGCCGGGCGCGGCGGCGGTGACCACGGCGACCACCGCCGGCGGCAGGTCGGCGGCGGCCACGGGGGTGATCTTGGTCTCGGGGACCTGAGCCAGGGCGACCCCGGCGGTGAAGGTCAAGGCCAGCGCGAAGGCCGGAGCCAGGGTCGAACGCGGGAACACGGCGGCTTCCTCCAAGGGTGGTGTCGTC
>NZ_JBFTZS010000062.1:0-13980 GCF_056406675.1 Caulobacter sp. P1_B12_2
GGTCCAGGGCGTGGCGCTGGACACCCAGGCCTCGGCGGCGCTGGGCCAGTCGATCCAGAAGACCAAGACCATCCAGGGGGCGCTGGATCCGCTGCTGCTGCGGGCAGGCGGCGACGCCCTGCTGGCGCGGGTCGATCAGCTTCTGGAGCAGTGGAGCGACGGTCCCTACATCTTCAACCTGGGTCACGGCATCCTGCCCGACACGCCGATCGCCCACGTCGAGGCGGTCTTGGCCCGGGTCACCGGCAAGTGACCCCGGTCAGCGGGAAGGGGCGCAAGATCGCCGTCGTCCTGTTCAATCTTGGCGGGCCCGACAAGCCGGACGCGGTGCGGCCGTTCCTGTTCAACCTGTTCCGTGACAAGGCGATTATCGGGCTGCCGGCTCCGCTGCGCTACCCGATCGCCGCCCTCATCGCCGGAACCCGCGCCAAGCCGGCGCGCGAAAACTACGCCCTGATGGGCGGCGGCTCGCCCCTGCTGCCGGAGACGGAGAAACAGGCCAGGGCGCTGGAGGCCGACCTGGCCGCGCGGTTCCCGGACGCCGAGACCCGCTGCTTCATCGCCATGCGCTACTGGAATCCGCTGACCAACCAGACCGCCAAGGCCGTGAAAGCCTTCGCCCCGGACGAGGTGGTGCTGCTGCCGCTCTATCCGCAATATTCGACGACCACGACCGGCTCGTCGCTGAAGGCCTGGAAGCGGGCCTATCGCAAGGGTCCGGGCCGAGTCTCGACGGTCTGCTGCTATCCGGTGAACGAGGATCTGGTTCAGGCCCATGCCGATCTGATCAAGGCCGCCTACGACAAGGCCGGACGTCCCGGTCCGGCGCGCCTGCTGTTCTCGGCCCATGGTCTGCCGGAAAAGGTGATCCTGGGCGGCGACCCCTACCAGCAGCAGATCGAGGCCACGGCCGCGGCGGTCGCCGCCAGGCTGGGCGAAGGCTGGGACTGGCGAGTGACCTACCAGAGCCGGGTCGGGCCGATGAAGTGGATCGGCCCCTCGACCGAGGACGAGATCCGCGCCGCCAGCCAACAGGGCCTGGCCCTGGTCGTCACGCCGATCGCCTTCGTCTCGGAGCACATCGAGACCCTGGTCGAACTGGACCACGAATATCGCGAGGTGGCGTTCAAGGCCGGCTGCCCGGTCTATGTCCGCGTGCCGGCCCTTGGGGTGACGCCCCGGTTCATCAGCGGCCTGGGCCGCGCCGTCCAGGCCGTGCTCGGCGCGCCCGAACGCCTGGTCACCGCCTGCGCTTGGCGCTGCGGCGGCGATCGCACCCAATGTCCGAACAAGCACGGAGCTTCGGCGTGATCGATTTCCTGGCCCCGCATTTTGACCTGATCCGCGGGCTGCACATCATCTTCGTGATGGCCTGGATCGCCGGCATGCTGATCCTGCCGCGCCTGTTCGTCTATCACATGAAGACCGAACCGGGCTCGGACATGGACAGCGTGTTCAAGCTGGCCGAACTGCGGACCCTGCGGATCATCATCAATCCGGCGATGATCCTGGCCCTGCTGATGGGCCTGCTGCTGGCGATGATCGACACCGAGCGCCTGGGCCACGACTTCTATCTGAAGCCCTGGGCTCTGACCAAGATCGCCGCCCTGATTTTCCTGTTCGCCTGGCACGGCTTCGTCTCCAAGGCCCGCCGCCAGTTCGCCGCCGGGACCAACACCCGCTCGGAGAAGTTCTGGCGGATGACCAACGAGCTGCCGTTCCTGGCGGCCATCGTCATCGTCCTGTCGGTGACGACCAAGTTCCTCGGGCACTAAGCCCCGCTGGGCTGAAGGCGGCTTCGCTTGACCAGCGGGGCCGCTTGTGGTTCCCATCCACACAGACAGGTCGCCCAGCGGCCTGTTCCTGCCTTTTACGGACCGGCGCTCGTCCTGACGCGCCCCCGGAGCCTCTCGCTTCGAAGGTCTGTCCCCCGATCGATACGCGCCGTCGTCATGGCGCGACCTGCTCGCCGCCTCACCGCGACGAGTCCGTTTTAGAACCAAGGCACGGCTCGCACCTTCGCGGGCCGCGCGACGTTGAGTGTCACTATGACCGACCAAACTGAAAACCAGACCGACGGCGCCAACGAGGCCGAAGAGCCGATCGTCGATACGACGACCCTGGCCGCCTCGGTCGACCCGCAAGGCGACGACGCCGGCGGGGACGACGACTCCGAAGTCGGCGCCACCGTCGCGGCCATGGGCCTGAAGACGATGTCGCTGCAGGAGCTGAAGGAGAAATCCCCGGCCGACCTGCTGGCCTTCGCCGAGACCTTCGAGGTCGAGAACGCCAACTCCATGCGCAAGCAGGACATGATGTTCGCGATCCTGAAGACCCTCGCCGAGGAAGGCGTGGAGATTTCGGGTTCGGGCACCATGGAAGTGGTGCAGGACGGCTTCGGCTTCCTGCGCTCGCCGGAAGCCAACTATCTTCCGGGTCCGGACGATATCTACGTGTCGCCTTCGCAGATCCGCAAGTTCGGTCTGCGCACCGGCGACACCATTGACGGCGCCATCCGCGCGCCGCGCGAGGGCGAGCGCTACTTCGCCCTGACCGGCGTGACGCTGATCAATTTCGAGAGCCCGGACAACGTCAAGCACAAGGTCCACTTCGACAACCTGACCCCGCTCTATCCCGAAGAGCGGCTGAACATGGAACTGCCCGATCCGACCATCAAGGATCGCTCGGGCCGGGTCATCGACATCGTCGCCCCGCTGGGCAAGGGTCAGCGCTGCCTGATCGTCGCCCCGCCGCGGGTCGGCAAGACCGTGATGCTGCAGAACATCGCCAAGTCGATCGAGACCAACCATCCCGAGTGCTATCTGATCGTCCTGCTGATCGACGAGCGCCCGGAAGAAGTCACCGACATGCAGCGCACGGTGAAGGGCGAGGTCATCGCCTCGACCTTCGACGAGCCGGCGACCCGCCACGTCCAGGTGGCCGAGATGGTCATCGAGAAGGCCAAGCGCCTGGTCGAGCACAAGCGCGACGTCGTCATCCTGCTGGACTCGGTCACGCGTCTGGGCCGCGCCTACAACACCACGGTCCCGTCGTCGGGCAAGGTGCTGACCGGCGGCGTCGACGCCAACGCCCTGCAGCGCCCCAAGCGCTTCTTCGGCGCGGCGCGGAACGTGGAGGAGGGCGGCTCGCTCTCGATCATCGCCACCGCCCTGATCGACACCGGCAGCCGGATGGACGAAGTCATCTTCGAAGAGTTCAAGGGCACCGGTAACTCGGAAATCGTCCTGGACCGCAAGGTCGCCGACAAGCGCATCTTCCCGGCCATCGACGTGCTGAAGTCCGGCACCCGCAAGGAAGAGCTGATCACCCCGCGCGACCAGCTGCAGAAGACCTACGTCCTGCGCCGCATCCTCAACCCGATGGGCGCCTCGGACGCGATCGAGTTCCTGCTGGAGAAAATGCGCCAGTCGAAGACCAACGGCGATTTCTTCCAGAGCATGAACACTTAAGCTTGGTGTTTCACGTGAAACACAAAGGGCGGCTGGAGCAATCCAGCCGCCCTTTCTAATTCTTCCCCCTCAGGGCAGGTGTCGGCGAAGCCGGCAGAGGGGTCCGCTGAGCCGGCCTACGGGATCAGCAACGTCGCCCCGGTCGTCCGCCGACCCTCCAGCGCCTCGTGCGCCGCCCGGGCCTCGGCCAACGGGAACGTCTGGCCGACCTCGATCTTCACCGCGCCGGACGCCAGGACGGCGAACAACGCCGCCGCGCTTTCGTCAAGCTCAGCGGTGGTGTTGATGTAGTCGAACAGGCGCGGCCGGGTGAGGAACAGCGACTTGGTCCCAAGCTCCAGCGGCGCGATCGCCGGGGCCGGACCCGAGGCGTTGCCGAAGGTGGCCAGAACACCGCGTCGGCCCAGGCTCTTCAGGCTGGCCTCGAACGTGTCCTTGCCCACCCCATCATAGACCACGGCCACGCCTTGCCCACCGGTGATCTCCGCCACCCGGGCCGCGACATCTTCCTCGCCGTAGAGGATGACATGATCGGCGCCGTGGTCGCGGGCGAGGGCCGCCTTGGCCTCGGACCCCACCGTGGCGATCACGGTCGCGCCCAAGGCCTTGGCCCACTGCACCAGGATCGAACCCACGCCGCCCGCGGCCGCGTGGATCAGCACGGTCTGACCGGGCTCGACCTTGTGGCAACGTCGGACCAGGAACTCGGCGGTCATGCCCTTGAGCAGGACCGCCGCGGCGGTCTCCAGGCTGACCGTGTCCGGCACCTTCACGGCGCGGTCAGCCGGAACGACGGCGGCTTGGGCATAGGCGCCGAGGGTGCCGTTATAGGCGACACGGTCGCCGGCCCTGAACCGGGTGACGCCTTCGCCCAGGGCCTCGATGATCCCCGCCGCTTCCAGCCCAAGCACCACCGGCATCTTCATCGGGTAGAGCCCGCTGCGATGATAGGTGTCGATGAAGTTCAGGCCGACGGCCTGGTGGCGGACCAGGATCTGGCCTGGACCCGGCGAGGGGACGGGCAAGTCGACGGCTTCGAGCACCTCGGGACCGCCGGTGCGGACGGCTTGTATGGCCAGCATCGGGGTCAGCCCAGGTTGGACTTGAAGAACGCCAGGCTGCGGGCGTTGGCCCTGCCGGCGTCGGCCGCGTCGTAGTGGGAGCCGCCCACCCGAGCGAAGGCGTGGTCGCGACCCGGATAGGTATGGATCTCGATCTGCGGGTGGTCCTTGAGGGCGTCGAGGATGATCTTCTGAGCCTCTTTCGGCACGAACTGGTCTTCCTCGGCGACGTGCATCAGCAGCGGTCGCGCCAGCTTTTCCGCTTCGGCCACGTGCTTGTCGATGCCCACGCCGTAATAGGAGACGCTGGCGTCGGCGTCGGTGCGGGTGGCCGTCAGGAAGGCCAGCAGGCCGCCCAGGCAGTAGCCGACCGCGCCGACCTTGCCGTTGACGCCGGGCAGGGCGCGGGTCGCGGCGATGGTGGCGGCGATGTCCGACACGCCGGCGTCGACGTCGAAGGCGTTATAGAGCTCGAAGGCGCGCTTCCACTCGGCTTCGCTCTGGTCGGTGATGTCGATGCCCGGCTCGATGCGCCAGAACAGATCGGGGCAGATGGCGACGAAGCCCTGGGCGGCCAGGGCGTCGCAGACGTCGCGCATCACCTTGTTGACCCCGAAGATCTCCTGGATGACGACGACGGCAGGAGCCGGGGTCGTCGCGGGGCGGGCGACATAGGCGGAGAAGGCGCCGTCGGGCGTGGTGATCGTGAGGGTCTCGGACATGGGGCTCTCCGTATCTCGGGCGTATCTGGGCGGGATCTTCAGGGCGTCGATGGGACTTTCGACCGAAGCGCTCTAACGTGCGCCGGTGCGGTCGGGGCATAACAACATCGTGCTTCCACAGCAGGGAACCCCAGATCATGAAGATGACCATTGAGATTGACTGCACGCCGGTGGAGGCTCGCGCCTTCCTGGGCCTGCCCGACGTCAGCGCCTTGAACGACCATCTGGTCAAGGAAATGCAGAACCGGATGACCTCCAACATGGCCATGTTGGCGCCTGACGAGCTGATGAAGAACTGGATGGCGTTCGGAACCGGGGCCCAGGACCAGTTCCGCAAGCTGATGACGGCGGCGGCTGGAGCGGCCGTCGGCGGCATGGGCGGCAAGTCCGAATGAACGACACGATCTACGCGCCGGCCACGGGCGCGGGCAGGGCGGCCGTCGCGGTGATCCGCATTTCGGGGCCGCGTTCAGCTGACGCTGTGCGGGCCTTGGCCGGCGATCCGCCCAAGCCACGACGGGCGGCGCTTCGCCGGCTGACACGGGACGGGGTCGCCCTGGACGATGCGCTGGTGCTCTGGTTCCAGGGTCCGGCCAGCTATACCGGCGAGGACGCCGCGGAATTTCACGTGCACGGCGGCCGGGCCGTGGTCGAGGCGGTGCTCGAAGCCCTGGCCGCGGAAGGCCTGCGCCTGGCCGAGCCGGGCGAGTTCACGCGCCGCGCCTTCGAGAACGGTAAGCTGGACCTGACACAGGCCGAGGGCGTGGCCGACCTGATCGACGCCGAGACCGAGGCCCAGCGTCGCCAGGCCTTGGGCCAGCTGGGCGGCGCGCTGAGTCAGCGCTACGACGCCTGGCGCGGCCTGCTGGTTCAAGCCCTGGCCATGCTCGAGGCCGCGGTCGACTTCCCGGACGAGGAGCTGCCCGAGGATGTGGCGGCGCGGGCTCGCCCGGGACTGGAGGCCCTGGAAGCCGAAAYCGGGGCCGCTCTCGAGGACGCTTCGCGAGGCCGCCGCGTCCGGGACGGCTTCCGCATTGCCCTGGTCGGCGCGCCGAACGCCGGCAAGAGCACCCTGCTGAACGCTCTGGCCGAGCGCGACGCGGCGATCGTGACCTCCACGCCCGGCACGACGCGCGACATCATAGAGGTTCCGCTGACCCTGGGGGGCTACAAGACCCTGTTGGCGGACACGGCGGGCCTACGGGAGACCGAGGACGCCATCGAAGCCGAGGGCGTGCGGCGGGCGCGGGCATGGGCGGCTGAAGCCGATCTGAGGCTCTGGGTCATCGACGCGGCGATGTTCCACGTGAAACAGAACAACGAACTGTCCGTGCTGCATTCCGGCGACTGGGCCGTGATCAACAAGATCGACCTGGTCGACGCCTATCGCCTGGAGGAGCTGCGGGAGATTCTCGCGGCCCAGGGTCTGAAGGTCGTCGAGCTGGCGGCCCRCAAGCCCGGCGGAGCGGAAGAGGCAAGGGCGGCGTTGACGTCCCACGTGGTCGATGCCCTTTCCGGCGCGGAATTCCCGGCGGCCACGCGCATCCGTCACGCCGAAAGTCTGACCGAGGCGCGAACCTATCTTCAGCGCGCTCTTTCCGACGTCGGGCTTGAGGTCGAACTGGCCGCAGAGGATGTACGACTGGCCGCGCGGTCGCTGTCGCGCATCACCGGCCGGATCGATCCTGAGGATGTACTCGACCGAGTGTTTTCAACCTTCTGCATCGGGAAGTGATGTTTCACGTGAAACATCACCTTGAACTGTCCACAGGCTGATCACAGATGTCTCGGACGTGTTTCACGTGAAACACCCGCGAGCGACTCGCCGATCCGGGGAGTTCCACGTATAAGACTCATACGCCCCCGCTGAGACGGGGGCGTTCGCATTGAGGCGCGCTAGCTTGTCCAACACCTGGGATGTCATTGTCATCGGCGGCGGTCACGCCGGCTGCGAGGCCGCCGCCGCGTCGGCCCGCGCCGGCGCGCGCACCCTGCTGCTGACCCACAAGCGCGAGACCGTCGGCGAGATGTCTTGCAACCCGGCCATCGGCGGTCTGGGCAAGGGCCATCTGGTCCGTGAGATCGACGCCCTGGACGGCCTGATGGGCCGCATGGGCGACAAGGCCGGCATCCAGTATCGCCTGCTGAACCGCTCCAAGGGCCCCGCCGTACGCGGGCCGCGCTCGCAGATCGACCGCAAGCTCTATCGCGAAGCCATGCAGGCCGAGCTGTTCGCCTATCCGAACCTCGACGTGATCGCGGCGGCGGCGGAAGACCTGATCGTCGAAGACGGCGTGGTCGCGGGCGTGACCGACGGGGAGGGTGGGACCTATCGTGCTTCACGTGTGGTGCTGACCACCGGCACCTTCCTGAAGGGCGTCATCCATCAGGGCGAGACCCGTATTTCGGCCGGCCGGGTGGGGGACGCGCCGTCTATCGGCCTGTCGGACCGGCTCTACGCGCTGGGCTTCGACATGGGCCGCCTGAAGACCGGCACCCCCGCACGCCTGGACGGGAAGACCATTGCCTGGGACCGCCTGGAAATGCAGGCCGCYGACGAGAAGCCTGAGCCGTTCTCGTTCCTGACGACCCACGTGGACGTGCCGCAGATCCAATGCGGCATCACCTACACCACGGCCGAGACCCACAAGATCATCGCCGAACGCCTGAGCGAGTCGGCCGTCTACGGCGGCCGCGCCACCGGGATCGGCCCGCGTTATTGCCCGTCGATCGAGGACAAGGTCGTCCGCTTCGCCGACAAGACCAGCCACCAGGTGTTCCTGGAGCCGGAAGGCCTGGACGATGACACCGTCTATCCGAACGGCATCTCGACCTCGGTCTCGGCCGAGACCCAGCTGCTGTTCCTGCGCACCATGCCAGGCCTCGAGAAGGTTGAGGTCATCCGGTACGGCTATGCGATCGAGTATGACTATGTCGATCCGCGCGAGCTCTACCCGACTCTCGAGACCAAGCGCCTGCCGGGGCTCTACCTGGCCGGCCAGATCAACGGCACGACGGGTTATGAGGAGGCCGGCGCCCAGGGCCTGATGGCTGGGCTCAACGCCGCGCTGGCCGTGCAGGGCAGGGAGCCCGCGGTCTTCGCGCGTGACGAGGCCTATATCGGCGWGATGATCGACGACCTGGTCACCCGGGGGGTCACCGAGCCCTATCGGATGTTCACCAGCCGCGCCGAGTTCCGCCTGATCCTGCGGGCGGACAACGCCGACCAGCGCCTGACCGACCGGGGTCTGGCCCTGGGTTGCGTGGGCGGTGTGCGGGCCGAGGCCTGGGCCGCCAAGAAGGCCCAGCTGGAAGCGGTTCGCGCCTTCGCCCGCTCGGTCAACCTGACCCCGGTCGAAGCCAATCGCGCCGGCTTCAAGGTCAATCACGACGGCCAGCGCCGGGACGTCCTGGCCATGCTGGCCCTGCCCGACGTCACCCTCGACGGCCTGACCGCGGTATGGCCGGAGATTTCCACGTGGAGCCCCATGGCCCGCGAGCAGATCGAGATCGAGGCGGCCTATGCGGGCTATCTCGACCGCCAGCGCAACGACGCCGAGGCCTTCCGCAAGGAAGAGGATCTGCGCCTGCCGGCCGATCTGGACTACGGCCTGGTCGGCAGCCTGTCGAACGAAGTGCGGGAGAAGCTGACCCGGGTGAAGCCCCTGACCCTGGGCCAGGCGGCCCGGATCGAGGGCGTGACGCCGGGCGCCCTGAGCGCGCTGCTTGCCCACGTCCGCCGTGCGAAGGCCGCTTGATGACCGCTCCGATCTCTACCGGCGATGCGCCCCTGGTCATCGAAGAGCTCGACCCCGTCGACGCCCCCGCCTTCCAGCGGCTGACGGGCTGCACCGATGCTCAGCTGGCGGACCTGATCCGCTTTCAAGCCCTGCTCACCGAGTGGAACGAAGTGATGAACCTGGTGGGGCCGGCGACGATCGCCACCTACTGGAACCGTCACGCCTGGGACAGCGCCCAGCTGCTGAAGCTGGCGCCGGAAGCCAAGACCTGGGCCGACCTCGGGGCGGGCGCCGGCCTGCCGGGCGTGGTGCTGGCGATCCTGTTGAAGGACACGCCGGGCGCCAAGGTCCACCTGGTCGAGAGCATGGCCAAGCGCTGCAAATTCCTGCACGCGGCGGCTGACGCGTTGGACCTGCCCGTCGAGATCCACAACGCCCGCGCCGAAGAGCTGGACCTGAAGGTCGAGGTCGTGACCGCGCGGGCCTGCGCGCCGATGGTCAGACTGCTCGGGTACGCCCAGCCCTACCTGAAGCGCGGCGCGGTGGGTTGGTTCCTGAAGGGACAAGATGTCGCTTCGGAGCTGGCCGAGGCCGCTACATGTTGGAAATTCGAGTCAGACCTCCGGCCGTCTCTGAGCGACCCGCGAGGCCAGATCGTGCAAGTGAAGGGGCTTAAGAGTGTCCGTAAAGTCTGACCAACCGCTGCGCGTTCTCGCCATCGCCAACCAGAAGGGTGGGGTGGGCAAGACCACGACCGCGATCAATCTGGGCACCGCCCTGGCGGCTTGCGGCGAACGCGTGCTGCTGATCGACGCCGACCCGCAAGGCAACTGCTCGACCGGCCTGGGCATCACCCGCATGCAGCGCAAGACGACGCTCTACGACGTGCTGATGGGTGAGAAGCCGGTGGTCGACGCCGCGGTTCGCACGGAGCTGCCGGGCCTGGACGTGATCCCCGCCGACGCCGACCTGTCGGGCGTCGAGATCGAGCTGGGCCAGCAGGCCCGCCGCTCCTACCGCCTGCGCGACGCCCTGGAGCCGCTGCGCACGAGCGGTGACTATAGTTATGTGCTGATCGACTGCCCGCCGTCGCTGAACGTGCTGACCGTCAACGCCATGACCGCCGCCGACGCGGTGTTCGTGCCGCTGCAGTGCGAGTTCTTCGCCCTGGAGGGCCTGACCCAGCTGATGCGGACCATCGAGCGGGTGCGCGGCAGCCTCAATCCGAAGCTGGAAATCCAGGGCGTGGTGCTGACCATGTACGATCGCCGCAACAGCCTGTCGGACCAGGTGGCCAAGGATGTCCGGGAGCACTTCGGCGACAAGGTGTATGACGCGGTCATACCGCGCAACGTCCGGGTGTCCGAGGCGCCGTCGTTCGGTAAGCCCGTTCTGCTCTATGACCTCAAGTGCGCCGGCAGTCAGGCCTACCTGCGGCTGGCGCGCGAAGTCATCAGCCGCGAGAAGTCGAGGCTCTCCCAGGCGGCCTGAGCTCCGTCTGAGGATAACCATCCAAGTCATTGTCGAAATTGAGTGTTGAGCGCGTGAGGGAGTCGGTCGTGGTGGGAGAGCCGGGGATGTCTGAAGGTCGTCGTGGTCTGGGTCGGGGCCTTTCCGCCTTGCTCGGCGAGGTCGATTCCGCTCCCGCCCAGGCGCCCGGTGATACCGGCGCCGGGTCGCGCGAGGCGCCGATCGAACTGGTCAGACGCAATCCCGATCAGCCCCGCCGGACCTTCCGTGAGGAAGACCTGGTAGAACTTTCGGATTCGATCCGTGAGAAGGGCGTCCTGCAGCCGATCCTGGTGCGCCCCGCGCCGGGCGCGCCGGGCGAATACCAGATCGTCGCCGGCGAGCGCCGCTGGCGGGCCGCCCAGCGCGCCGGCCTGAAGACCATCCCGATCATGGTTCGCGAACTGGACGACCTGGCGGTGCTGGAAATCGGCATCATCGAGAACGTCCAGCGCGCCGACCTGAACGCGATCGAAGAGGCGCTGAGCTACAAGGTGCTGATCGAAAAATTCGGCCAGACCCAGGAGATCATCTCCCAGACCGTGGGCAAGAGCCGCAGCCACGTGGCCAACACCCTGCGCCTGCTGTCGCTGCCGGACTCGGTCCAACACTACGTGACCTCGGGCGAGATGACCGCCGGCCATGCCCGCGCCATCGCCAACGTGCCCGACCCGGCCGCCCTGGCCCGCGAAGTCATCGACAAGGGCCTGTCGGTTCGCGACGCCGAGGCCCTGGCCCGTCGCGCGCCGGCCGCCAACGGCGAGGCTCGCGCCAAGTCGAGCGGCGGCCGTCCGCCGAAGTCGAAGGACACCGATACGCAATCGCTGGAAGCCGACCTGTCGTCGCTGCTGGGCCTGGACGTCGAGATCGACGACCGCGGCGGGGCCGGCGCCTTGACCATCCGCTACGCGACGCTCGAGCAACTGGATGATCTCTGCAACCGTCTGACGCGGGGCGCCTGAGGCCTTCGCCGAGGGTCCTCTGTCGCGCACGGAAGACAGCTCGACCGTGTCCCTGGTCGAGCTGTTCGCCAGAATTCACCGGCAGTGGATGCTTATTTCCGCGTAAGCCGCTGAAAATTCAGCGAAAACGAGGATGCGCACGGAAAATTTGGTCAGGCGTCTCGCGGCCCGAATCCGGAAGATTCTTGTGGATTACGTCTTCAGCGGTTTGACGAAACAGGCGACTCGCTAGTCGGGCTCGACTGTCGTCGCTAGAGACCGAGCCGCCGCGCCTTGCCGGCGATCTGCAGGGCCAGGCGCTCGGAGATCAGCTGGTCAGGTGAGCCGGAGGTCTTGCAGGCCTTGTCGGCGGCCAACACCTCGGCCTGGACCAGCAGCAGGTGGTCCAGGGTCCAGGCCCGGGCCTGGCGCAGGAACTCGCGCTCGCTCTTCCAGAACACGCCCGAGGCCTTGGCGGCGGCCGCCAGATCGACGCCGTTCTTGTGCAGAGTCAGGGTGCGGCGTAGGCGGCCCAGGTGATAGCCCATGGCCCGGACGGCGGCCGGGCCGCCTTCGCCCTCGGCGGCGGCGCGGCGCAGGCCGGCCTGGGCGGGTCCGACCCGGCCGCCGAACGCATCGATGGCGGCGTCGCCCAGCGAGGCCTCGGGCTCGACGCCCAGGAAGTCTGTCAGGTCGGCCGGGGTGGCCACCACGCCCGAGCCTGGGCCGAGGAACAGCACCAGCCGCTCGATCTCGGCGCGGGCCACGCCGCGCTCCTTGGGCAGGCGCGAGACGAACAGGTCCAGGGCCTCGCCGTTCAGGCTGACCTTGTCCTTGGCCATCGTCTCCCGCGTCAGGCGGGCCAGGTCGCCGGCCTCATCCTCGTAGCAAGGGATCACCGCGGCGCCGGCGGCCTTCTCGGCGACCTTGCGCAGGGTGGAGTCGCGGCCCAGGGCGCCGGCTTCGATCAGGAAGAAGGCGTCGGGGTTCAGCTGGCCCTCGACGTGGCGGGTGAGGGCTTCGGCCGCCTGCTTGTCGGGCCCCGCCTTCTCGCCGGTCAGGCGCAGGCGCACCAGGCGCCGGCCGCCCATCATCGACAGGGCCGACAGCTCGTCCTCCAGCTTGCCGGCCTGGCTGTCCAGGTCGCTCTCGGTCAGCTGAGCGGTGTCGAAGGGATCGTCGGGGCGCGCGAACAGCTTGTTGACCAGCTGGTCGGCCCGATCACGGACCACGCCGCGGTCGCGGCCATAGATGACCACGGCGCGGATGTCGGCGGCCGGGTCCCGCAGGAAGCGTTCGATGTCCGGTCGTTTCGACAGGATCATGGCCAGCGTACTCGAACGAAGTGAAAGCCGGTTCGTGTGAAGAGGCCGCTAGAAAACAAGGTCGGACCCTAGGCCTTGGCCTTGCCCGCGAGCCAGGAGGCCAGTTCCATCTGGATCCTGCGCGCCAGTTCGGTCGCGGCGCGCTCCTGGCTGTCCTGCTGGGCGGCGATGGAGGCGTAGGGCTGGTCGGCCGAGTCGTAGGTCACGGCCGCGCTGGTGGTGCCCGATCGCACGGCGTTGCCGGTCTTGACGTCGACCAATCGCCAAGAGGCGGTCAGGCTCAGCTCGTAGCGGTTGGCGACGTTATCGACGCGGACGCCGCGCGCGAAGCGCTGCTCGTTGAGGACATAGATCAGCCGGTGGGAGGGCAGAACATTGACGTCGCGGGCGAAGGCGTCGTCCAGCTTCTCGCGCACCAGATAGCCGGCGCGGCCTGGCGGCGCGACCACCTCGATGGCGCTGAGTCCCTTGCTGACCGACTGAGGGCCGTACAGGGGCGTGAAGCCGCAGGCCGACAGGCCCAGGGCCATGACGACGAAAACGGCGGCGGAGAGGGTCTTGGAGAGCGGGAAACGCTTCATGGATCAGCCGGCCACGATGTTGACGATACGGTCTTTCACCACGATCACCTTGCGAACAGTCAGGCCCTCAAGGTGGGCCATGACGGCGGCGTCCGCCAGAGCGATTTTCTCGACTTCGGTCTCGGCGGCGCCGGCCTTGACCTTGATCTCGCCGCGACGCTTGCCGTTGATCTGGATCGGCAGCACGCGCTCGTCATCGGCCGCCAGGGCCGCGTCGGCCTTGGGCCAGGGCGCATCCACGACCATGCCGCTCTTGCCGATGTGCGCCCAGGCCTCTTCGGCCAGGTGGGGGGTGAAGGGCGAGATCAGGCGAGCCAGGATCTCCAGCGCCTCGGCGCGGGCCGCCAGCACGCCTTGCGACGCGCTGCTTCCATCAGCCGGAGCCGCCGGAGCGGCCTTCAGCATGTTCAGGAACTCGTACAGGCGCGCCACGCCGCTGTTGAAGCGGAAGCCCTCGATCGAGTCCGTCACGAAGCCGATCAGCCGGTGGGCGCCCTTGCGCAGGGCCACGGCCGCCGCGTCGGCGTCGTCATGGGCGAAGGTCCCGGCCGGCTGGCTGTCGAACTCGTTCCAGACGCGGTGGGTGAAGCGCCAGGAGCCCTCCACACCGCTGTTGGTCCACTGCACGTCG
>NZ_JBFTZS010000063.1:0-13836 GCF_056406675.1 Caulobacter sp. P1_B12_2
GGAGTCGCCGACGGCCCCTTCCGGGCGACTTTGATCCTGCCCGCCTGAGGGGAAACGTCGATCGGGATGAAACARGCCCTCARTCGCCGTCCCTTGAGAAGAACGGTTTCGCGGAGCGGACTGGTCTAGCCGAAACGCACATACATAACTCACGGTCATCCGGGCTTGGCCCGGCCGCTCCGCGCCTCCTCACCCCACTCACAGCCAGTTTGGCGTGGGATCACACTCACTTGCCCCCACCTGGCGGCTACGCCGCCTGTCCGCCCCCAGAGGGGGCGGAGGACGCGCGTACGACTCCTCTTCCCCCTTTGGGGGAAGAGGACCGCGAAGCGGTCCGTAGGGGGCAAGTGTTCGCCGCACGGCTTCGCACGGGGGGCCACCCCCGCTAGTCTGCCCCCGTTCTCCAGCCTCCGGATTCGCCCGTGTCCCAGATCGCCGTCGCCGACCTCACCGAAGCCCAGGCCGTCCTGGAGCTGGAGCGCCTGGCCGACGAGCTGGCCGCCCACGACCTGCGCTACCACCAGCAGGACGCCCCGACGATCACCGACGGCGAGTACGACGCCCTCAAGCGCCGCAACCTCGACATCGAGGAACGCTTCCCGCACCTGGTGCGCGACAACTCGCCGAGCCTGCGGGTCGGCGCGGCGCGGGCCGAGCAGTTCTCGCCGGTCGAGCACGGCGTGCCGATGCTGAGCCTCGACAACGCCTTCTCCAACGACGAGGCGACCGAGTTCGACGCCCGCATCCGCCGCTTCCTGCGGCTGACCAATGAGCCGGTGTTCTACACCGCCGAACCCAAGATCGACGGCCTGTCGGCCTCGCTGCGCTACGAGAACGGCGTGCTGGTCCAGGGCGCGACGCGGGGCGACGGCCGGATGGGCGAGGACGTCACCGCCAACCTGCGCACCATCGACGACATCCCGCATCGGCTGAAGGGCGCCAATCTTGAAGAGGGGGGCTGGCCCGAGGTGATCGAGATCCGGGGCGAGGTCTATGTCGAGCTGGAGGCCTTCGCGGCCTTCAACGCCGCCGCCCTGGAAGCCGGCCAGCGCACCTACGCCAACCCCCGCAACTTCGCGGCCGGCTCGCTGCGCCAGATCGATCCGAAGATCAGCGCCCAGCGGCCGCTGCGGTTCTTCGCCTATGCCTGGGGCCTGACCAGCGGCCCGTTCGCGGCCGGCCAGTGGGAGGCGCTGGAGAAGCTCCATTCGTGGGGCTTCGTGACCACGGCCCCGCCGGCCCGCCGCGTCCAGGACGCCCAGGGGCTGCTGGACGCCTATGCCGAGTTCGAGGTCCTGCGGCCCAAGCTGGCCTTCGACATCGACGGGGTGGTCTACAAGGTCGACGATCTGGAGCAGCAGCGCCGGCTGGGCTTCGTCTCGCGCTCGCCGCGCTGGGCCGTGGCCCGCAAGTTCCMGGCCCAGCAGGCCCGCACCATTCTGGAGGCCATCGACCTGCAGGTGGGCCGCACCGGGGCGATCACCCCGGTGGCGCGGCTCAAGCCCGTCACCGTGGGCGGGGTCTCGGTGACCAACGCCACCCTGCACAACGCCGACGAGATCGCCCGCAAGGACGTGCGGGTGGGCGACACGGTGATCCTGCAACGGGCCGGCGACGTGATCCCGCAGATCGTCGAGCCGGTGCTTGAAGAGCGGCCGGCGGACACCGAGCCGTTCCAATTCCCGACCCGTTGTCCGTGTCCGCTGGACACGGAGATCGTCAAGGAGACCACGGCCTCGGGGGCCGAGACCGTGGTGCGCCGGTGCAGCGGCGAGTTCGCCTGTCCGTTCCAGCGAATCGAGCACCTGCGCCACTTCGTCTCGCGCCGCGCCTTCGACATCGAGGGCCTGGGCGAGAAGCAACTGGCGGCGTTCTTCGAGGCCGGCTGGATCAAGGAGCCGGCCGACATCTTCAAGCTGGCCAAGGACGAAGAGAAGCTGGCCGAGCTGCGGACCCGCGACGGCTATGGCGAGACCTCGGTGGCCAATCTGATCAAGGGCATCGAGGCGCGGCGCACCATCGGCCTGGACCGGGTGATCTACGGCCTGGGCATGCGCGACATCGGCGAGACGACCTCGACCGTGCTGGCCCGGAACTTCGACGACTTCCCGGCCTTGCAAGAGCTGGCGGAGAAGGYCGCTGCCCAACTGCCCGGCGCGGTCTATCTGGAGCTGTCCGGCGCGGCCGGGGTCGGACCCAAGGCGCGCGACGAGCTGGTCGAGGCCGGCAAGGGCGGGCTGAAGGCCGATCCCTGGCCCGAGGCCGACAGCCTGGAGGTCAAGATCGGCCACGCCGTGCCCAAGCTGAACAAGCCGGCCCGGGCGGCCCTGGCCGAGCGCTACGGCGACTGGAACAGCTTCGCCCAGGCCTTGGCCGAGGCCGGGCGGGGCGCGCCGGGCGATGACTATCTGCAACTGGCCGCCATCGACGGCGTCGGTCCCGTGGCGGCCCAGTCGATCGCCCGGTTCTTCGCCGAGGAACACAATCTTCAGCGCGTGAAGAACCTGATCGACGAGCTCGACATTCAGGCGGTCGCCAAGCCCAAGACCGACACCGCGGTGGCCGGCAAGACCATCGTCTTCACCGGTTCGCTGGAGAAGATGACCCGCGACGAGGCCAAGGCCCAGGCGGAGGGGCTGGGGGCCAAGGTCGCCTCGTCGGTGTCCAAGAAGACCGACCTGGTCGTGGCCGGCCCCGGCGCCGGCTCGAAGCTGAAGACCGCCGCCGAATTGGGGATCCAGGTGATGACCGAGGACGAGTGGCTGGCCCTGGTGGGGGGCTGACCATGCCGGTCGTCGCCATCGATTTCGAAACGGCCAACGAGCAGCGCTCCAGCCCCTGCGCCATCGGCCTGGCCTGGATCGAGGACGGGCGGATCACCGAGGTCGAGCACCACTACATCCGGCCGATCGACATGCGGTTCTCGGGCTGGAACATCGCGGTCCATGGCATCCGCCCGGCCGACGTCGAGGACGCCGACGAGTTTCCGGCCGTGCTGTCGCGGCTCCGGGCTCGGATCGAGACGGCGACGGTGATCGTCCACAACGCGTCGTTCGACATCAGCGTGATGCGCCGGACCTGCGAGCTCTACGGCCTGCCGTTCCCCTGTTTCGACTACATCTGCACGGTGCAGGTGGCCAAGAACGCCTGGCCGCAGCTGCCGTCGGCCAAGCTGAACGCGGTGTGCGACTTCCTGGGCGTGGAGTTCAAGCACCACGACGCGGCCCAGGACGCCTTCGCCTGCGGCAGCGTGGCCCTGGCCGCGGTCGAGGCCACGCGGGCCTCGCACATCCGCGAGCTGCCGGACAAGCTGGGCATGGTCGCCGGCCGGCTGACCGCTGACGGCTACACGACCTGTTCAAGCCGGGGTCTGAAACGGCGATCGTTCTAGGCGGGGCAAAAAGGGAGAGATCGGCGAGCCTCGTTCGAACCTGGCGATCAATTCACGGGCGGTTCAGCCGAACGCGCGTTAGAAAGGGCCAACCACTAGGGAGACGACCCATGAAACTGCCGATCCTCGCCGCCGCGCTGGCCCTCTCGGTGTCGGCTCCGGCCTTCGCCCAGGATGTCACGGGGCTGTGGCAGACCGAAACCAACGGCGGCCAGGTCGAGATCGCCCGCTGCGGCAACAGCCTGTGCGGCAAGCTGGTGAGCTCGGACCACATCAAGGCCAATCCGGGCGCGAAGGACGAGCGCAACAAGGACACCAGCCTGCGCAACCGGACGCTGAAGAACATGCAGATGCTGTACGATTTCACCGGCGGCCCGACCAAGTGGACCGGCGGCAAGGTCTACAACGCCGACGACGGCGGCATCTATTCGGGCACGATCACCATGACCTCGCCCAACGCCCTGAAGCTGAAGGGCTGCATCGTCGCCCCGTTCTGCAAGACGCAGACCTGGACGCGGGTGAAGTAGAGACCTGCCGGGGACGGGCCCTTGGGCCTGTCCCCATCAAGCTCGGCCGACCGCTAGGCCACGGCCTCGTCGGCCGGACAGTCGGGCAGGGCCAGCATGTCGTGCGGCTCGTAGCGGTCGTTCGCCGTCTTCAGGTAGCGACAGCCGGTCCGGCTGTTCAGCGCCTCGACCTTCACCGGCGCGCCGTCGCGCATGACGAAGAACTGCCACTTGCCGCTGTCGATCAGCTTGATCGCTTCCTTGATCGTCAGCTTCCAGGGCTTGTCGACACCGCCGCAGATGTGGGTGATCCGCTCGTAGGTGCTGTGCCGCCCGTTCCGGGCGATGCTGGTGATTTCCGCGCGTTGAGCCATGGCGTGTTCGTCGTCCGCATAAGATACGCAACAACGACGGACCGTTCTGCCGAGGGCGGAACAAACCGTCGCGGGATGGGCGTTGCTGGTAAAAAACGCGTCGAGATCCGACGCGCCTTCGCATCATAGCAGATCTTGCGCGAAATTGGGGACTTAAGGCTCGGCTTGGCGGCGATGGCCTCGAATCGCGGTCGGATCCTTGCCCCGACCTTTCGAGGATTACCCCGTCACCGTGTAGATCATGATCCCCGTGGCCACCGACAGGTTCAGGCTGTCGGCCCGGCCGCGCATGGGGATCTTCACGTTGACGTCGCAGGCGGCGGCCAGTTCGGGCGGCAGGCCCTGCTGCTCGTTGCCCATCAGGATCAGCGACGGCTTCACATAGTCGGCGCTCTTGTGGTCGACGGTGGCGCTCAGCAGCGTGCCGATCACCGAACCGGGCCAGGTTTCGCGCCAGGCCAGGAATTCCTGGATGGACGCCTTGGCGATCTTGACCGCGAAGATCGAGCCCATGGTCGCTCGCACGCCCTCGACCGAATAGGGGTCCACGCAGTCGCCGACCAGGATCACCCCGCCGCAGCCGGCCGCGTCGGCGGTGCGGATCACGGTGCCCAGATTGCCCGGATCGCGGACGGCCTGCATGGCCACCCAGCACGGGGCGCTTTCGGGCACGATGGCGCTGAGCGGCGTATAGACCTGCTCGAACACGCCCACGACGGCTTGCGGATTGTCGCGGCGCGAGACCTTCTCGAGAATCTCTCGATTGACCTCGATGATCTCGCCGCCGGCCTTGAAGCAGGCCTGGGCGGCCTTCTGCAGCATCGGATGATCGGCGGCGTCGCGGCCGTACATGAGGATCTTGGGCGCATGGCCGCAGTCGATCGCCTCGATGACGATCTTAAGTCCCTCGGCCAGGAACAGGCCGCTCTCCTCACGCTCCTTGCGCATATGCAGGGCGCGGACGGCCTTGACGGTGTTGTTCGACAGCGAGGTGACGGTCTTGGCGTTCATCGTCATCACCCTTCGCTGGCCCAGCGGGCGAAGAACGACAGGCCGATCTGGCGATCGCCCTTTTCCTCGACCAGCGACAGCTCGCCCCAGTCGATGACGCCGCCGCGGCCCTTCAGCTCCTGGGCCAGCAGGCCCGACATCGCCGCGCCCGAGACCCGGGCGGCATAGGCGTTCATCAGCAGGAACGAGGCGTCGGGGGCCAGGATCTGGGCGCAGTTCGTCGTCAGTTCGGCCAGGTCCTCGAACAGGCGCCAGACCTCGCCGTCGGCCCCGCGCCCGAATTTCGGCGGGTCCAGGATGATGCCGTCATATTGCGAGCCGCGTCGCACTTCGCGGGCCACGAAGCGGCGGGCGTCCTCGACGATCCAGCGGATCGGCTTGTCGGCCAGACCGGCGAAGGCGGCGTTGTCGCGAGCATAGCCGACCGATTTCTTGGAGGCGTCCACGTGGGTGACCGCAGCGCCGGCGGCGGCGCAGACCAGGCTGGCGACGCCGGTGTAGCCGAACAGGTTCAGCACCTTGGGCTGGCGGCCCTTGATCGCCCGAACCCTCGCGTCCTGCCAGGCCCAGTTGGCGGCCTGTTCGGGGAAGAAGGCCAGGTGGCGGAAGGGCGTGAACTGGCCGTGGAATTTCGCCTCGCCCCAGGCCAGGTCGAACTTCTCCAGGGGCTTGCCCTTGAACCGCCAGCGGCCGGCCTCGTCCTCGTCGGACGGGTCGAAGACGGCGTCGGCGTTGTCCCAGATCTTGGCGTCCAGGCGCGGGGCCCAGAAGCACTGGGGCTCTGGGCGCACGACGGTGTAGCGGCCATAGCGCTCCAGCTTCCGGCCATGACCGCTGTCGAGCAGGGCGTAGTCGGCCCAGCCGGTGGTGCGCATGACGAGGGGGGCGGCGGCGATAGTCGGRTCCATGCCCCGCCAATACGCGCTCAGGGCAAGGCCCGTCCAGTCCGCGCCAACAGGCGAGGCAGCAGAGGGTTCGCGGCGCGGGGCGTATGCGGGGTCTTGTCCCAGTGGAACGGCGCGACGACGAACTGTCGAAGCGCCTCGGCCGCCGCCAGGCTCTGCAGCGGCCAATAGAGGACCGCGCCCAGCAGGGGCAGGGGGCGTTCTCGATGTCCGGCCCGCCGCTGGGCCTGGGCGCCGGCGATCGCGATGCAGGTCCAGCCGAAGAACACCAGCATCCAGTCCATGGCCGGGACCGTTGGGCACAGGTCGAACCTGGAGCCGACCATCTGCAGCACCACCCAGGCGACCATCGGACCATGCAGGTGGGACGAGATCACCGGGAGGGCCAAGGTCAGGATCAGCGCGACGACGCCTCGCGGGGCGCGAACGATCCGACCGCGCAGGTGCACCGCTAGGGTCTGCAGGTGACCCTTGATCCAACGCGCTCGCTGCAGCTTCCAGACGGGCCAGGCCGTGGGCGCGGTCTCCAGGGTCGGCAGGGCGAGAACGTCCAGTCGATGCCCGCGGGCCGCAAGGCGGAACCCGATGTCGGCGTCCTCGGTGACATTGTACGCGTCCCACCCGCCGACGGCGCGCAGGGCGCTGGCGCGGAAATGGTTGCTGGTGCCGCCCAGGGGGAAGGGCAGGCCCCAGCGGGCCAGAGCCGGCAGGAAAACCTCGAACAGCACGGCGTATTCGAGGGCGAACTGGTCGGGCAGAAAGCGAGGATCGGGCTCGATCCGCAACGGCGCCTGCAGGCAGGCCAGGCTCGCGTCGGCCTGCGCGAAGCGCGCGGCGGCTTCGCGCAGCTGGCCCGGATGCGGCGCATCCTCGGCGTCGTAGATGACCACAAGCTCGCCGTGCGCCCGTTCCAGCGCGATATTGCAGGCGCGCGGCTTGGTCCGGGGCGAACCGGGCGGCGCGATCAGAACCTGGAAGCCGGCCGGCAGATCCAGGGCGGCGAAGGCGGTCTGGGTTTCGTGGTCATCGGCTTCCAGGACGATCAGCACCTGTAGCCGGTCGCTCGGATAGTCCAGCCGCCCCAGATTGGCGACCAACTCCGCCGCAACCGCGGCCTCGCGATAGAGCGGTGCGATGATCGTGTAGGGAGGCAACGCCTCGTCAGCGAGAGGCGCCGGCGCTCTCGACGCGCACGGCGTGAAGGCGGCGACCAGCTTGATGGTCGAATGACCCATGAAGCCGACGAAGAACAGCAGGTGGAACCCCTGCAACGTCGCGTCAGGCCACGTCCCCGCCAAGGCGACGAGGGCCAGGAGAATGATCACCAAGCCGATGGCCTGTCCGCGCGACAGCCGCCGATGGGCTCCATCGTGCAGCGGCGTGGCTGGCAAAGCCGGATCGTCGGCCAGGGCCTCGGCCCAACTGACGTCGGCCGCCTCCGCCCCAGACGCGCGCCGCTGCTGGTCTCTTTCCTCTCGCGCCATCGCCCCCGCCGCGCTTAATCGGATCCAGCGAGCAGATAGCGAATCCTCAACCATAAAGTGTCAAACAGAAAAACACGCGTTTCGGCTAAATCGTTGGGAGTTGCGACGTTTGGGTGATTCCCGTTTAGTGTCGGGTTTGGGGACTAGGTAGGGGAACGCCATATCGTGACGGTCGCGTTGAAGAAGCCGCACAAGTCGGCCCGCAAGCCGAAGGGGGACGGTCACCTGCGCCGGGGAGAGATCCTGGCCGCGGCCGAAAGGATCTTCATCGCCGAGGGCTATGCGGGGGCGACGATCCGCAAGATCGCCGACGCCGTGGGGGTGTCATCGACGGCGCTCTACATGCACTTCCGCGACAAGGATCAGATCCTGCTGGAGATCAGCGACGACGCGATCGGCCAGCTTTTGGCGGTCAATGTCGACATCGCGCACCGGCCGATCGACGCGGTGGCGCGGGTCAAGCTGATGCTCGAGGCCTACATGAAGTTCGCCCTCGACAATCCCAACACCTACCAGTTGGTGTTCTGCGGTTCGCGCGACGTGATCTCCAAGGAGAAGCAGGCCGCCACCGCCGAGCTGGGCGATCGCTGCTTCGAGGAATTCAGCGGGCCGATTCACGAGATCGCCGCCTCCGGCCGCCTGCGCACCGGATCGGGCGAGAGCGCGGCCCAGGTGCTCTGGGCCGCCTGCCATGGGCTGGTGGCGCTGATGATCACCATGCCGGACCGCAACTGGGCTCCGCGCGAAGAGCTGATGACAGTCACGCTCGACGGGTTGCTGCACGGCCTGGTCACGGACTGACATCCATGCGCGCCGCCTTGCTCGCCGGCCTCGTCGTCGGCTTGGCGGCCGCCTCGGGATCCGCCGCCGCTCAGATGGCGCCAAAGCGTGTGATGTCGCTGGACTCCTGCGCCGACCAATACGTCCTGGCCCTGGCCTCGCGAGAGGCGGTGGTCGGCGTTTCGCCACGCGCCGACGCGCCGGATTCCTTTCTCCGCGCCAAGGCGGCCGGTTTGCCGCAACGGCGGACGACGCTGGAGGCCGTGCTCGGCGCGCGCCCTGACGTTGTGGTGCGGCAATGGGGCGGCGACGCCCGGCTGACCGCCGCCGTCGCTCGGCGCGGCGTGCAGACGGTCAGCCTCGGCGACGCCACCGACTTCGACGGCGTGCGCGCCAATGTCCGCCAGGTGGCCCAGGCCTTGAACCGCCAGGCTCAGGGCGAGGCGCTGCTGGCGCGCATGGACGCCGACCTGGCGCGAGCGGCCGGGGCGGGCAGGGGCCGCGCCGCCTTTTACCTGACGCCCGGCGGCTATACGGCGGGCCCCAACACCATGATCGACGCCATGCTGCGGGCGGCCGGCTTCGCCAACGCCTCGACCCAACCCTATTTTTCGCCCGCGCCGCTGGAACAACTGGTGCTGAACCCGCCCAAGGCCGTGGTGCTGGGCTTCTTCGACCTGACCCGGGCTGGCGCCGACCGCTGGGGTCCCGGACGGCACGCGGCGCTGCGCAAGACCACGCGAGGCCGGGTGATCGCCTCGCTGCCCGGCGCCATGCTGGGCTGCTCGGCCTGGTTCGCGGCCGACGGGGCGCGAGCCCTGGCGGAGGCGGCGCGGTGAGCCCCCGTCGCCTGGAGCTCGTCCTGCTGCTGGCCTTGGTTGTCGCGGCTGTCGTCGCCGTCAGCTTGGGCGAGAGCCCGTTGAGCGCGGCGCAGTATCACCGGGCTCTGACGGACCCGGCCTCGGCGCCGGGGGAGGTGCTTTGGGCCATCCGTCTGCCGCGCGTACTGATGGCCGCCCTGGTCGGCGCGGGCCTGGGCCTGGCGGGGGCGACGATGCAGGGCCTGCTCCGCAATCCCCTGGCCGAGCCGGGCGTGCTGGGCGTCTCGGCCACGGCGGGCCTGGGCGCGTCCTTGGCCATAGCCGGCGGGTTGGCCGCCTTGCCGGGCGCGATCGAGCTGGCTGCCTTGGCCGGAGCGTTGTTGGCCGGCGCCCTTGTCGTCGGCCTGGCGGCCCGGTTCCGCGAGCCCGAAGTGCTGATCCTGTTCGGCGTGGCGCTGTCGGCCTTCGCCGGCGCCCTGACGGCCCTGGTCTTCAACCTGTCGCCATCGCCGGTGGCCGTCGCCGAGGTGCTGGCCTGGCTGATGGGATCGGTCGAGAACCGCGACTTTACTGACATCCTGCGCGCCCTGGCCCCGATGGCGGTCGGCGCCGGGCTTTGCCTCTACGCGGCCCGGGGCCTGCGGATGCTGACTTTGGGCGAGGAAGCCGCCCAGATGTCTGGCCTGCCGATGGCGCGCCTGCGGGTAGCGGCGGTGGCCGGCTCGGCCCTGCTGGCCGGGGCCTCGGTCGCGGCGGCGGGCGTGATCGGCTTCGTCGGCCTGGCCGCGCCGCACTTGGTAAGGGCCGCGGTGCGAGACGACCCGGGCAGGCTTCTTCGCCCCTCGGCTCTGGCCGGAGCCTTACTGCTGGTCGCCGCTGACCTGGCCGCCCGGGTGATCCCGACGGAACAGGAACTGAAGCTGGGCGTGGTCACGGCCCTGTTCGGCGCCCCGGTCTTCGCCTTGCTGGCCTGGCGCGCGGCGCGGAGCTGGCGGTCGTGACGGCGGCCTGGACCATCGCGGACGCCAAGGCTCGACGGGGCAAGACCCTGGTGCTGGACGGCGCGTCCCTGAGCGTCATGCCGGGCGAGGTGCTGGGCGTGGTCGGTCCCAACGGGGCGGGCAAGACCAGCCTGCTGCGGGCGGGCCTGGGCCTGATGCCGCTGGAGGCGGGGCAGGCGCGGCTGAACGGTCGCCCGGTCGGCGAGCTGAACCCGATCGAACGCGCCCGTCTGGTCGGCTACCTGCCGCAGGAGCGCCGGCTGGCCTGGAACCTGCCGGCCCTGGACGTCGCGGCCCTCGGCGCGCCAGACCTGCCGCCGGAGCAGGCCCTGGCCGTGGCCCGCGAACGGCTGGAGCGGGTGGGCGTCGCCCACCTCGCCGATCGGGGCGTTCTCGACATGTCAGGCGGCGAGCGAGCGCGGGTGCTGCTGGCCCGCCTGCTGGCCACCCGCGCCCCGCTGCTGGTCGCCGACGAACCGGTGGCGGGTCTGGACCCCGACGCCCAGTTGCTGACCCTGGACCTGCTGCGCGCCGAAGCGGCGGCTGGAGCGGCGGTGGTCGTCACCCTCCACGATCTGGGCCTGGCGGCGCGGTCCTGTGACCGGGTGCTGGTCTTGGACCATGGCCACGAGGCCGCCGAGGGGGCGCCGATCGAGGCGCTCTCGCCGGCGGTTCTGGCCAAGGTGTTCCGACTGGACGGCGCGCTCATCGACACGCCGGCCGGATTGGTGGTGGCGGCGCGACGTTCCGAAGCGTCCTCTCGCTAGACTTACCGCGTACCCGGGACGTAGCCGCCCTGGGGGATCGCCGTCGGGGTTCCACCGATCGGCGGCGGACCACCAATGGGCGGGCCGCTCGGGCCCGCATAGTTGTATCCGCCGCGCTTCAGGTCGCTCGACAGCGTCAGCGGCGTCACGCCGCCGTTGAGACGGGCGCGGTAGACCATGGTCGTCTCGATGGTCCGCATCACGTAGTTGCGGGTTTCGGAGAACGGGATGCACTCGATGAAGTCGAGCGGGTCGGTGGTCGCGCCGCGCGGGTCGCCACACAGCGTCACCCAAGCGGCTGGCCGGCCGGGACCGGCGTTGTAGGCGGCCGAGGCCATGACGTACGAGCCGCTGAAGTTACTGACCATGCTGCCCAGATAGGTCGAGCCCAGGCGCATGTTGTAGAACGGGTCCGATAGGCGATCGACGCTATGGTTCTCGCCCAGTTGCCGCGCCACGACGGCGGCGGTGGCCGGCATCAGCTGCATCATGCCGCGTGCTCCGACCCCCGAGCGGGCGTTGGGGTCGAAATTGCTTTCCTGGCGCGAGATCGAATAGACGAACGCCGTCTCGGCCGCGCCCGGTCCCGGCGTGAACAGGTGGTCCAGCAGCGGATAGCCACGCTCGGGCAGGGTGAAGCCGCGCTGGGCGGCGGTGCGGACGGCGCGCATCGCCAAGTCCTGGTCGCCATAATTTCTGGCCAGATCGACCAGCAGGGCCTCTTCCTCGGCGCTGGGCAGCTGATCGTCGATGTACAGCACGAAGACCCGGACCTGGTCGCGCGCGCCGGCCGCCATCAGGGTGCGCACCGCGCGCACCAGTTCGCGGCCCTCGAAACGGGCGCGGTCGGCCTGGGTGATCGTCGGATCCTTGTCGAGCCTGATCTCCTTGATCCCGGCCTTCTCGGCGGCCAACTGGCCGTAGAAGGTGGTGATGTAGCGCGCGCCCTCGGCGTAGAAGGCCTGAGCCGCGATGCGGTCGCCCTGGGCCTCGGCGGCCCGGCCTTGCCAGTAGAGGGCTCGGCCGCGGGTGATCGGTGAGGCGCCGATCTCGGCGATGCGGGCGAAGTGGCCGGCGGCGGCGTCTGGGTTTTTGAGCCGCGTCAGGGCGAGCCAGCCGGCATAGAACTCGCTTTCGGCCGCGTCCGCGCCATCCTTCAGCTTGGCGTTGGCGGCCGCGTAGGCGCCGGCGCTGTCGCCGGCCTTCAGGGCCGACACCACCAATTGCTTGCGCTCGCGCCAAATGGCCGAGGCCGCGTCGGCGCTCGGGGGCGGGGCGGGGAACTGGCTGACCAGCGGCAGGGCCAGGGTGTCCAGCCCCTTGCGGCGCAGGTAGGCGGCGCGCTCGAAGACCACGCCGGGCTGGGCTTGCTGAGCCGGCGGTAGTCCGGCGTAGAGATCGTTGGCGTTGCTGGCGTTCGAGCGGAAGGCGATCCGCGCCTGGGCCGCCGCCTGCTGGTCGTAGGGCAGCAGCGTGACCATGTCGCGCGCCGCCGGACCCTGGGCGCCGTACAGCAGGATGTCGGCGCGGCGGACGTGGTCGTCGGCGGTCAGAAGGGTGCCGTAGCGGGCCAGGATGCCGCGTTGAGCGTCGAGCTCGAACACCTGATCGCGCCACCAGCGGCGAATCAGGTTGCTCGCGTCGGCGGTGCGGCCGGCGGCCTGGTAGGCGGCGGCGAGGGACATGGCGCCCTCGGCGGTTTGCGGGTCGCGGCCGCCGAACCAGGCGATCATGCGCTGGGCGTCCAGGCCCGAAACGACGAGAGCCTTCTCGGCGGCGTTCTCGCGACGCTGGGCGCGCGGCCAGCCCGACAGGTCGCGACGCGCCTGGTCCAGCTCGAAGAAGCTCATGCTCTCGGCCGCGGCGTCGACCAGGGCCCACAGGGCGATCTTGCGCGACAGCGGGTCCTGGATGCTCGACATCGCCATACGGATCGTGGCGGGGTCGCGACTTGTGACCGCCATGCGCAGGTTGGCGGCGTCGGCCTCGGCCGGCGTGGCGTAGGAGGCGGTCGGCGGCGTGGTGATCAGGCCCCGCGGCATGGCCGAGCCAGTGTAGGGCTGAGGCGTCCGAGGCAGGTCGACGTCGTCCTGAGCCAGCGCGACTCCAAAGAGCGCGACAACGGAGACGCTGCCCAACAAGACCTTGCCCAACCCTGACGCCAAAACGTCGTCTCCTTCGATTCTCCGCCCTTGCGGGCGCTACGCTCGCCCTTTTCAGGCGTGGGCGGGGCCGATTTACGGCGGCCAAACCCGTGTTTGGCAGCTATAGACCGCTTCGCGGCGGATTGACCCCCACTGAAACGTCCCCAAATCACCGTAGAGCGCTACGGACCGGTTGCGGGATATGGGGAGCGGGACATATTGTCCGCCCCCATCCTCAGGCCGCAACCGTCGCGGCGCGTTTCTCACGGCAAATTGCAAGCATGGCTCATTCTCCGTTCAAGGGCGTCCTTCCGGCGCTGGTCACGCCCTTCCGCGACGGCGCGGTGGACGAGAAAGCGTTCGTGGCCCTGGTCGAGCGCCAGATCGCCGGCGGCGTGCATGGTCTGGTGCCGGTTGGCACCACCGGCGAGACCGCGACCCTGAGCCATGAAGAGCACAAGCGCGTCGTCGAACTGTGCGTGCAGACCGCGCGTGGCCGCCTGCCGGTGATCGCCGGGGCCGGCTCTAACTCGACCACCGAGGCGATCGAGCTGGTCGCCCACGCCAAGGCCGTCGGCGCCGACGCGGCCCTGGTGGTCTCGCCCTACTATGTGCGTCCCAGCCAGGAGGGCGTCTATCAGCACTTCAAGGC
>NZ_JBFTZS010000064.1:0-13750 GCF_056406675.1 Caulobacter sp. P1_B12_2
GAATATCATTTGCCGTGGGGCTTCGATAGCCGAACGAAGCCTAGTCGACTCGGGCCAGGAAGGCGGCGATCGCGTCCCAGGCCTCGGGCTCGGTCAGCATCGGCGCATGGCCGACGTTCGAGACCTCGACATAGGCCATGGCGGAGACGGCCGCGCGCATCCGCGCGACGATCGGCGGGTCGATCAGGTCGGAGATCCCGCCGCGCACCAGCAGCAGCGGCCCGCAGGCGGCCAGGGCGCGGAACAGCGGGGTCATGTCGGCGGGCGGGGCGTCCGGGTCGGCGGCCTTGAACGGCGCGGCGATGTCGGGATCGTAGGCCAGGACCAGGGTTCCCTCGGGCGTCTCGTCCACCAGCCGGCGCGCGAAGCCGGCCCAGTCGGCGTCGGTGTAGCCGGGGAACGCCGCGCCGTTGATCGCCTTGGCGTAAGCGGCCGCCTCGTCCCAGGTCGCGAAGGCCGAGCCGCCGCCGACATAGCCGCCGATCCGCTTCAGGCCGACCGGCGACAGCTCGGGGCCGACGTCGTTCAGCACTGTTCCGACGATCGCCTCGGGGCGGATCGAGGCCAGCACCATGGCGATGATCCCGCCCATGCTGGTGCCGATGAAGGCCGCCCGGTCGATCCCCGTCGCCTCGAGCAGGGCCACGACATCCATCGCATAGGTTCCGGGGTGATAGTTCAGCGGCTGGGGGTCGCGGGCCGAGCGGCCCCGGCCGCGCACGTCCACGGCGATGACCCGGCGGCCCAGGGCGGCGAGGCGCGGCGCCAGGTCCTCGAAGTCGCGGGCGTTGCGCGTCAGGCCGTGGATGCAGATCACCGGAACGCCGGCCGCCGGGGCGGTCGGCGCATAGTCGCGGGCGTGCAGGGCCAGGCCGTCCTGCGCGGTCCAGGTCAGGTCGGTGAAGCTCACGCGGCGTCTCCGTATCCGAACGGGCTGTCGAGCTCGGCCAGCAGCGGGGCGGCGGCGTCTCGGGCGTTGGTGGTGATGTCGCCGGGCGCGACACCCCAGTCGATGGCCAGGGCTGGATCGTTCCAGCGCAGGGTCCCCTCGGACTGGGGCGCGTAGTAGCCGGTGACCTTGTAGATCACCTCGCAGTCGTCGGTCAGGGTGCAGTAGGCGTGGGCGAAGCCCTTGGGCGCCAGCAGCTGCGCGCCGTTGTCGGCCGAAAGCTCGGCCCCGACCCAGCGGCCATAGGTCGGCGAGCCCTTTCGGATATCGACGGCGACGTCGAAGATCGCGCCGCGCACGCAGCGCACCAGCTTGTCCTGGGCGTGAGGCGGCGCCTGGAAGTGCAGGCCGCGCAGGACGCCGCGCGTCGCCGAGCGCGCGTGGTTGTCCTGGACGAACGGGCCGCCCGAGAAGTCGGCCTCGTCGAGGGCGGACGCCCGGAATGTCTCGGAAAACCAACCCCGCTCGTCGCCATGGCGCGCCGGCGTGATAAGCAGCACCTCGGGAATCGCCAACGGTGTGATTTTCACGGACCAAACCTTCTCAGGAAACGAGTGCGCCACGCATGGCTCGCCCCACCGGCAATGGCAAGAGCGACGGATCGCCGATGAGCGGATCCTCCACGGACGGATCGCCGGCGATCAGCGTGATCATCGTGTCCTACGAAAGCGGCCCGACCCTGGCGCGTTGCCTGGACGCCCTGCGCGCCCAGACCTTCACCGATTTCGAGATCCTGCTGGTCGATAACGCCTCGAGCGACGGCGCCCCGCGGGCGGCGGCGGCGGCCGATCCGGCGATCCGCTTCCTGCAGCCCGGCGCCAATCTGGGCTTCGCGGCCGGCAACAACCTGGCGGCGCGAGAGGCGCGCGGTCGCTGGCTGGCCCTGCTCAATCCCGACGCCTTCGCGGCCCCGGACTGGCTGGCCCAGTTGACGGCGATGGCCCAGCGCCGGCCCCGCGTGAACTGCTTCACCTCGCTGCAGCGCGACGCCGCCCAGCCCGCCCTGCTGGACGGCACGGGCGACGTCATGACCGGGGCGGGCTTTCCCTATCGTGGCGGCTACCACAACCCCGCGCCGTCCGCCGTGCCGGAAGGCGAGACCTTCTCGGCCTGCGGCGCGGCGATGCTGATCGATCGGGCGCTGTTCCTGCGGCTGGGCGGGTTCGACGAGCGGTTCTTCTGCTATTGCGAGGACGTCGACCTGGGCTACCGCCTGCGGCTGATCGGCGAACCCACCCTGCTGGCCCCCAAGGCGGTGGTCGATCACATGGGGTCGGCCTCGACCGGCGTGCGCTCCGACTTCTCGCTGTTCCACGGGTCGCGCAACCGCATCTGGGTCTATGTGAAGAACACGCCGGCGGCCCTGTGGTGGACCGCGCCGCTGCACGTGCTGGCCACCCTGATCCTGCTGGTCCGGCACCTGACGCGCGGCGAGGCGGCGCCCGCCTGGCGGGGCGTCGTGGCGGCCTTGAAGGACCTGGGTCCCGCCCTGACCGCCCGTCGCGCGCTTCAGGCCGGCCGCACCGCCGCCGCCGCTGAGATCGCCGCGGCCATGACCTGGAACCCGCTGGACCTGCTGGGCATGCGCAGCGTGATCAAGCCGCCGAGWGGTCCTCGATCAGCCGACGCATGAAGGCCGCGCCGCGCTCCATCTGGCTGACCTCGACATATTCGTCGGGCTGGTGTGCCTGGTCGATAGAGCCGGGACCGCAGATCACGGTCGAGAAGCCCGCCCCCTGGAATTGTCCGGCCTCGGCGGCGTAGGGCACCACGCGCGGCGGGCCGTTGTCGCCGGCGATGCGGCGGGCGAAGGTCTCGGCCGCCCCGTCGATCTCGGGCGCGAAGGCCGGGGTCATCGACCGCGTCTCGACCACCACGCCCCCTTCGGAGGCCTTGGCCTTGACCTCGGCGTCCAGTTTTTCGGCCAGGGCGAAGAAGTCGGCCAAGATCGTCTTGGCGTCCAGGCCGGCGGGCATCCGCAGGTCGAAGATGAACACGCACTGCCGCGCCAGGATGTTGACCGCCGTGCCGCCGTTGACCTGGCCGACGGTCAGGGTCGCGCCCTTGGGGGTGAACAACGACGCCGGGTCGGCCTCGCGCTCCAGCCGTTCGGACAGCTCGACCAGATGGTTCATCAGCTTGATGGCGACCATGTTGGCCGAGACGCCCAGGTGGGTCAGGCTGGAATGGGCTTCGCGGCCGGTGACCGTGACGCGGAAGCTGGCGATGCCCTTGTGGCCGCGCACGGCGACCATGTCGGTGGGCTCGCCCACCACCACCAGGGCCGGGCGGGGCAGTTCGCCGGCGATCACCGCGATCATGTCCGGCGCGCCCAGGCAGCCGATCTCCTCGTCATACGAGAAGGCCAGGTGGACGGGGCGGTTCAGCTCGGCCCGGGCCAGGTCCGGCGCGGCCGCCAGGGCCAGGGCCAGGAACCCCTTCATGTCGCAGGTTCCGCGACCGTAGAGGCGGCCGTCGCGCGGGGTCAGGACGAAGGGGTCGCTGCTCCAGGGCTGGCCGTCGACCGGCACCACGTCGGTGTGGCCCGACAGCACGACGCCGCCCGGGATCGCCGGTCCGATGCTGGCCAGCAGGTTGCTCTTGGTCCCGTCGTGGTTCGGCACTCGCCGCGAGGCGACGCCGAGGTCGCCCAGATAGGCCTCGACCCACTCGATCAGGGCCAGGTTGGACAGCCGCGAGGTGGTGTCGAAGGCCACCAGGGTGGCCAGGATGTCGACGGCGCGGGCGGCCAGGACTTCTGACGACGAGACGGGCGACGAAGCGATTTCGGAGGAAGGCATGGCGTGACCCTAGCGCGGCGACCGGCGCGCGCCTACCGGGGCTGAGCCCTAACGGCCCGCTTCGCGTTCTATGCTCCGAAGATGAGCGGAGACGCAGGCCATGATCGACCTCTACACCTGGACCACGCCCAACGGCCGCAAGGTCCCGATCGCCCTGGAAGAGATGGGGCTGGAGTACCGGGTCCATCCGGTCGACATCGGCCAGAACCAGCAATTCGCGCCCGACTTCCTCACCATCTCGCCCAACAACAAGATCCCCGCCATCGTCGACCATGACACCCCGGACGGGCCGCAGTCGGTGTTCGAGAGCGGGGCGATCCTGGTTTATCTGGCCGAAAAGACCGGCAAGCTGCTGGCTCCTTCGGGCCCGAACCGGGTGGCGGCGCTGGAATGGACCTTCTGGCAGGTGGGCGGCCTGGGGCCGATGGCCGGCCAGCTGGGCTATTTCGCCCTGCGCGCGCCCGAGCCGATCGAACTGGCCATCGACCGCTTCGCCGACGAGGTGCGGCGGCTGCTGGGGGTGATGGATCGACGGCTGGAGGCGGTTCAGTACCTGGCGGGCATGGACTATTCGATCGCCGACATCGCCTGCTTCGCCTGGACCCAGGCGTCGCTGGAGATCCTGGAGAAGATCCAGCCCGATCGCCCCCCGTTGCCGGCCGTGCGGCGCTGGCTGGATCTGGTCGGCGAGCGGGCCGCCGTGCGGCGGGGGATGGCGGTGCTGAAGACCTAGGCCGGCGGGCGCTGCTTGGGCGCCTGGATCTTCATGGGCAGAACATCGATCAGCTCGATGCGGAAGATCATCACGCTGTTGCCGGGGATCGGGCCCTTGTCCTGGGCGCCGTAGCCCAGTTCCGGCGGGACATAGAGCGTCCACTCGTCGCCGGGCCGCATCATGACCAGGGCTTCCTTCCAGGCCGGCACCAGGCCCTGCAGCGGGAACGAGGCGGGCACGCCGCGCTCGTAGGAGCTGTCGAACACCGTGCCGTCGACCAGCTTGCCCTCGTAGTTGACCTTGACCTCGTCGACGGGGTTCGGCTTGGGGCCGTCGACGGGGCCCGAGCGGACGATCTTGTACTGCAGGCCGTCGGCCAGGGTGACGACGCCGGGCTGCTTGGCGTTCTGGGTCATGAAGACCTGGGCGGCGGCCAGACTTTCCTGCTGCTTCTTGCTGGGACCGCAGGCCGACAAGGCCAGGGTCGCGCCGAGGGCGAAGGCGGCGAGAGCAAAACCGAGGGGGCGGACCATGGGACGTCGGGCTCCGGGGAACATTCGTCCGTGCTAGACCATTTCGTCCGCTCCCGCGCGCCGATTTTCGGCACTCTCAGGTTTGAGACGGATAGTCACAGAACAGTGGTGGCGCGAGATCGCGGCGCGCCCTAGAAACCGTCCCCACCCAGTGACCCTCCCAGTGACCTTCACGAGGCCCTCATGAAACCCGTCCGCAAAGCCGTCCTTCCCGTCGCGGGCTTCGGCACCCGGGTCTTGCCCGGCACGAAGACCACCCCGAAGGAGCTGCTCAACGTCGTGGACAGGCCGATCCTGTCGTACATCGTCGAGGAAGGCCGCGCCGCGGGCATCGAGCACTTCGTCTTCGTGACGGGGCGCAACAAGGGCRCGATCGAGGACTATTTCGACCACCAGGTCGAGCTGGAGGCCGCTCTGGCCGCCAAGGGCAAGACCGCCCTGCTGGAAGAGCTGCTGGGCGAACTGCCCAAGCCCGGCGAGATGAGCTTCGTGCGCCAGATGGCCCCGCTGGGCCTGGGTCACGCGGTGTGGTGCGCCCGCGACATCATCGGCGACGAGCCGTTCGCGGTGATGCTGCCCGACATGGTGATGTCGGCCAGCACGCCGGCCCTGGCCCAGGCCATCGAGGCCTACGACCAGAAGGGCGGCAACATCGTGGTGGTCGAGCCGGCTCCCGAGGGCATGGCTCACCAGTACGGCATCGTGGCCCTGGACGGCCAGGACGGTCGCCTGAACCGCATGACCGGCATGGTCGAGAAGCCGGCCAAGGGGACCGAGCCCTCGAACCTGTTCATCTCGGGCCGCTACATCCTGCAGCCGGAAATCTTCGACCTCCTGGCCCAGCAGGGCAAGGGCGCCGGCGGCGAGATCCAGCTGACCGACTCGATGCTGACCCTGCTGAAGACCCAGGACTTCCACGCCCTGGAATACGAGGGCGAGACCTATGACTGCGGCGACAAGATCGGCCTGCTGCGGGCGAACGTGGCCCTGGCGCTGAAGCGTCCGGACCTGGCCGACGCGGCGCGGGAAATGATCAAGGGGCTGCTGTAGATTCTGGACTGGGGGCAGGCGCATGCGCCTGTCCCCATCCGATCAAAAACGGTTGTCATCCCGGATCTGCGCGCTGCGCGCTCGTCCGGGATGACAACCGTTTTTGCTCATATGCGATCGCCCCTCTGGGGAGGATCTGACTTACACCGCGCGCGGCGGGTAGCCCTTCTCGCGCAGGGCGTTCATGACGTCCTGGGTGTGCTGGGCGTCGCGGGTCTCGATGGTGATGTCGAACTCCGCGCCCTTGGCCGGCACGTCCAGGGCCAGGCGGTTGTGGTTCACCTCGATGATGTTGGCGCCCATCGAGCCGATGACGCTGGCCACGGTGGACAGCAGGCCCGGGCGGTCGTCGCCGACGATGCGCAGCGACACCAGGCGCTGGGCGCGGACCAGCTCGCGGGTCAGGACCGAGGCCAGCAGGCGGGTGTCGATGTTGCCGCCGCACAGGATCAGGCCGCATTTCTTGCCGCGGAACCGCTCGGGATAGGCCAGCAGGGCCGCCAGCGAGGCCGCGCCCGCGCCTTCAGCGATCGTCTTCTCGACGTTGCAGTACAGGGCCACGGCCTGCTCGATATGCGGCTCTTCCAGCAACAGCACGTCGTCGATCAGCGGCCGGGCGACGCCGTAGGTCAGCTCGCCGACCTGCTTGACCGCCACGCCCTCGGCGATGGTCTGGCCGCCGCAATGAGCCACGACGCCGCGCATCTTGGCGGTGAAGGACGGATACATGGCCGGCTCGCAGCCGATGATCCGGATGTCGGGCTTGACGGCCTTGGCCGCCGTGGCCACGCCGCTGATCAGGCCGCCGCCGCCGATCGGCACCGGCAGGATCTCCAGGTCGGGCGCGTCTTCCAGCATCTCCAGGGCGATGGTGCCCTGGCCGGCCATGATGTCGTAGTCGTCGAACGGGTGGACGAAGATCAGGCCCTGCTCTTCCTGCAGTTTGCGGGCGTGGGCRCTGGCGTCGTCATAGGTCTCGCCTTCGATGACCACCGTGGCCCCGAAATCGCGGGTGTGCTGGACCTTGATGAACGGCGTGGTCTTGGGCATCACGATGGTCACCGGCACGCCGAGGCGCGCGCCGTGATAGGCCAGGCCCTGGGCGTGGTTGCCGGCGCTGGCGGCGATGACGCCCTGGGCCTTCTCGGCGGCCGACAGCAGCATCAGCTTGTTCAGCGCGCCGCGCTCCTTGTAGGCGGCGGTGAACTGCAGGTTCTCGAACTTCACCCAGACTTCCGCGCCGGTGATCTTGGACAGCGTCCGCGAGTAGCGGCACGGCGTGCGCTCGATCTGGCCGGCGAGACGACCGGCGGCGGCGCGGATGGAGGTGATGTCGAGGGTCATGGAGACCCAGTAACCGCTGGAGCGCGCGGAGGCTAGTCGTCGGTGATCGTCCCGCGTCGCGCGGCCTTTACGGCCTTCCCCCGGGGCGATATAGCCGCAGCTCCGATATCAAGGTTAGGTTGTGGACATAATGACGACGTCTGGCGTGGCAGTGGTCGGTTGCGGCTACTGGGGCAAGAACCTGGTCCGCAACTTCGCCGAATTGGGCGCCCTGAAGGCCGTCGTCGACCCGTCTCCCGCCGCCGCCGAGGCTCAGGCCAAGCTGCATGGCGTCAAGGCGCTGAGCTATGAGCAGGCCCTGGCCGATCCGGAGATCGCCGGCGTCGCCATCGCCGCCCCCGCCGAGCTGCACGCCGACCTGGCGCTGGCCGCCTTCGCCGCCGGCAAGCACGTGTTCGTCGAGAAGCCGATCGCCCTGACGCTGGAAGACGGCGAGCGCATGAAGGCCGCGGCCCAGGCCGCCGGCAAGGCGCTGATGGTCGGCCACCTGCTGCAGTATCACCCGGCCTTCGTCACCCTGCTGCAGGCCGTGCGCGACGGCGTGCTGGGTCCGCTGCGCTACGCCTATTCGCACCGCCTGAGCCTGGGCAAGTTCCGCATCGAGGAAGACGTCAACTGGAGCTTCGCGCCCCACGACGTCTCGATGCTGCTGGCCCTGTTCGGCGAGGAGCCCACCTCGGTCACCGGCAGCGGCGGCGCCTATGTGACGCCCGGCATCGAGGACGAGTTCCGGCTGAACATGACCTTCGCGTCCGGCGGCCGCGCCCACGTCTTCGCCTCGTGGCTGCACCCCTTCAAGGAGCACCGCCTGGTCGTCGTCGGCGAGAAGGCCATGGCCGTGTTCGAGGACTCGGCGGCCAAGCCGGAGGACAAGCTGCGCCTCTATCGCCACACGATCGACGCCACCGGACGGGCCCCCGAGCCCAAGAAGGCCGACGCCGAGCCGATGCCCTATCCCGCCGACGAGCCGCTGCGCGCGGAATGCCGCCACTTCCTGGAAGCCTGCGCCGGCGCGCCGGTGCGGACCGACGCCGACGAGGCCCTGGCGGTTCTGCGGGTGCTGGTCGCCTCGGACGGCGCGCAATAGTCGAAGGATCGCTCGCGCAACAAACGGTTACGGGGTTTGTTTCGCGAAAATCGGGCCGAGACTCTAAGCAGCGGCCCAACAGCATAGATATGGATACCGTTTCATGAGCATCGCCTTCATCGACCTGGCCGCCCAGCAACGTCTGCTTCGTCCGAAGATCGACGCCGCCATCGCCCGCGTGCTCGACAGCGGCGCCTACATCATGGGTCCTGACGTCAAGACGTTCGAGGCCCAGCTGGCCGAGTTCGCGGGCGCCAAGCACGCCCTGTCGTGCGCCAACGGCACCGACGCCATCGTGCTGCCGCTGATGGGCTGGGACGTGGGTCCGGGCGACGCGGTGTTCTGCCCCAGCTTCACCTTCGCCGCGACCGGCGAGGTGATCCCCTGGACCGGCGCCACCCCGGTGTTCGTCGATATCCGCCCCGACACCTACAACATGGATCCCGAGCGCCTCGAGGCCGCGATCCTGGCGATCAAGGCCGAAGGCCGCCTGACGCCCAAGGTGGTCATCGCCGTCGATCTGTTCGGCCAGCCCGCCGACTATCCGGCCATCTCGGCGATCGCCAAGAAGCACGGCATGAAGCTGATCGCCGACAGCGCCCAGGGCTTCGGCTGCACCATCGACGGCAAGCACCCCGGCCATTGGGCCGACGCCACCACCACCAGCTTCTTCCCGGCCAAGCCCTTGGGCTGCTACGGCGACGGCGGCGCGGTCCTGACCGACGATCCGGCGCTGTTCGAGCGCATGGACAGCCTGCGCGTGCACGGCAAGGCCACCAAGAGCGACATCGCCGGCAAGACCTTCGACCACGACCCGAAGTATCTGAACGTGCGCATCGGCATGAACAGCCGCCTCGACACCGTGCAGGCCGCGATCCTGATCGAGAAGCTGGCGATCTTCGCCACCGAGATCGAGCAGCGCAACGCCGTCGCCGCCCGCTACAACGAGGGCCTGAAGGGCCACGTCGCCTCGACGCCGGCCGTCCTGAAGGGCGGGCTCTCGACCTGGGCCCAGTACACCGTCGAGCACGACGACCGCGACGGCCTGGCCGCTCACCTGAAGACCCAGGGCGTGCCGACGGCGGTCTATTACCCGATCCCGATGCACAAGCAGGACGTCTATTCGGTCTATCCGGCTCCCGGCGGCCTGCCCGTCTCGGAAGCCAAGGCCGAACGGGTGATCAGCCTGCCGATGCACCCCTATCTGGAACCCGAGGTCCAGGACCGGATCATCGAGGCGGTCCGCAGCTTCAACGGCTGACGCCGGTGACCGGCGGGTTGGAACAGCCGTCCATACTGCTGCTGACCCGCCACTATCCGCCGGCGGTCTCGGGAGGGGCGCGACGCCCCGTCCTGCTGGCCCAGGGCCTGCGTCGGGCCGGCGCGCGCGTCTACGTGGTGGCGCCTCAACTGCCCGAGGGCGAGGAAGGCCTCGCCGTTCCCCGGCCCCAGGCGGATCCGGCGATCGACGCCGGTCCGCCGCGCTTCGACCCACGAAACCTGGCGCGGGAGCTGCTGCTCTGGCCCGATCCTGACGTCCGCTGGTGTTTGCGCGCGGCCCGCGCGGCGCTGGCAGCGCCGCCCGCCTGGCGTCCGGACTGGGTGCTCAGCACCAGCCCGCCSGAATCGATCCACGTGGCCGGCCGCCGGTTGGCGCGCGGCCTGGGCGCCCGCTGGGCGATGGACTTCCGCGACCATTGGCTGGTGCGTCCGCATCGCCGCGAACGGCTCAATCCGCTGCGGCGGACGGGCGAGCGCCTGATCGCGGCCGGGCTGATGCGCGACGCCGACCTGGTCTTCGGCGTCGATCCGGAGGTGGTGGCCGAACTGACCCGCTTCGGGGCGCGCGACGCGCGGGTCCTGCCGCACCTGGGCCCCAGCGCCGAAACGGTCGCGGCGGCGGCGCCGGCCCGGCTGGCGGCCGACCGGCTGCATGTTGTCCACACGGGATCGTTCTCGCTGTCGGACCCCGAGACCCGCATCGAGGAGCTGCTGACCCTGTTCGAGACGGCCCGGGCCGAGCGGCCGGAGCTGCATCTGCACCTGGCCGGCCGGCTCAGCGGACGCGAGGTCGCCGTGATCCGGGCCATGGTCCCGCCCGAGGCGGTCACCCTGCACGGCGTGCTGCGGCTGGAGGAGGCCCTGTCCCTGCAGCGCGCCGCCGACGCCCTGGCCTTCGTCGGCTCGTCCAAGACCCATGTGCCGCCCAGCAAGGTCGTCGAATACCGCGCGGTCGGCGCGCCGATCGTGGCCATCGGATCGGGCCCCTGGCGCACGCCGGCGCTGGCGCCCTGGCCCGAACCGCTGAGCGTGCTGCGTTCGCTGCGCCGCCGATCGGCCTCGCCGTCCGGCGAGCCGATCTTCGATCCCGACGCCGCGGCGGCGATGCTGCTGGGCTGGATGCGCCGGGCCTAGGCGGCTGGACAAACACGCCGCTCGATCGGATACACGGCTTAAACGCAAACAGGGTCGCTAAATGACTGATGCTCCTACGTACTTCGTCCACGCCTCCGCCATCGTCGATGATGGCGCGCAGATCGGCGCGGGCACCAAGGTCTGGCACTTCAGCCACGTTCTGAAGGGCGCTCGCGTCGGCAAGAACGTGTCCATCGGCCAGAACGTCGTGGTCTCCGACACCGTGACCATCGGCGACGACTGCAAGATCCAGAACAATGTCAGCCTCTATGACGGCGTCGTGCTGGAAGAGGGCGTGTTCTGCGGCCCGTCGTGCGTGTTCACCAACGTGACGACGCCCCGCGCCCAGATCAGCCGCAAGTCCGAGTTCCGCAAGACCCCGGTCCGCCGCGGCGCGACGATCGGCGCCAACGCCACCATCGTCTGCGGCCACGAACTGGGCGAATACTGCCTGATCGCCGCCGGGGCGGTGGTGACCAAGGACGTCACGCCCTTCGCCCTGATGGCCGGCGTTCCGGCCAAGCGCATCGGCTGGGTCAGCCACTCGGGCGAGGTCCTGGGCAAGGATCTGGTCTGCGCCCGCACCGGCGACCGCTACGAGGAAAGTGACGGCCGTCTGACCCGCGTGGAAAAGGGTCCGAACTCCGAGCTCTAGCCTTTCAGCAGATCGTCGATCGCGTCGACGGCCGCTCGCGCCGCGTGGCCGTCGCCGTAGTCGGCGATCTCGCGGCGCGGGCTGACGAAGTCCGGCGTCGTCCAAAGCCGGTTCCAGCCGGCGTCCACCGTCTCGACCCACTCGGTGGCGTCGCGCAGCGTGACGCAGGACTTGCGGTGGAAATAGGCTTCCTTCTGCAGGCCGCCGGAATCGGTGAGCACCAGGGCGCACGAGGCCAGCAACCGGTGCAGGTCGAAATAGCCGAGGGGATCGGTGAGCCGGAACCCGCTCAGGTCGAGGTTCTGGCCTTCCATCAGCTGGCGCGTCCGGGGGTGGACCGGGAACACCACCGGCCGCCCGCCGGCCTGTTCGACCACATAGCTCAGGATCGCCTGCAGGCCGTCGGCGTCGACCGTGTTGTTGGCGCGGTGGATCGTGCACAGGGCGTATTCGCCCTCGACAAGGCCCATGTCGGCCAGCACGGTCGAGGCGGCTTTCGACCGCTCGATCGCGAACAGGGTGGCGTCGTACATCACGTCGCCGACCATCCGCACGCCCGAGGTGATCCCCTCGGCCTTCAGGTGCTCGACGGCCCCATCGGTGGGGCACAGCAGCAGGGCCGAGACGTGGTCGGTGACGATCCGGTTGATCTCCTCGGGCATCCGCCGGTCGAACGACCGCAGGCCGGCCTCGACATGGACCACGGGCACATGGAGCTTCACCGCCGCCATGGCGCCGGCCACGGTGGAGTTGGTGTCGCCATAGACCATGACGGCGTCCGGCGCCTCGTCGAGGATCAGCCGCTCGATCCCCTCCAGCATCCGGCCGGTCATCGCCCCGTGCGAACCGCCGCCCAGCGCCAGGAAATGGTGCGGCTTGGGGATTTCCAGTTCGCGGAAGAACACGTCCGACATGTTGTCGTCGTAGTGCTGGCCGGTATGGACCAGGACCTCGTCCAGGCCCGCGCGATCGCGGATCTCCCGGCTGACCACGGCGGCCTTCACGAACTGGGGCCGCGCGCCGACGACGGTGAGGATTTTCTTGGACATGGATTCACCAGGCTCGAAAGGTGCGTCGGGTTATCTTGCTTGGGGGCCGCGAGGCAAGCCTCTCACCGACGTTCGGCCACCCATTCGATGACATTGTCGAAGCCCAGATACTTGCCCTGATAGACCGGCTTGGGCGGCGCGCCCTCCAGGGCCAGCCGGCCCTCGCCGGCGGCGTCGACGCTGCTCCACAGGTCCTCCGTGCACCATTTGCGCACCTCGGCCGTGGTGATCGAGTTGTAGGGATGCTCGCCCTTGCGGGCCCGGAAGGCGTCGCGTCCGGTCTTGGAGAGCGCCTTGTTCTTGACGACGTTCTCGATCGCCAGCTTCAGCCACCAGCCCGGACCGTTGGTGCAGATATAGAGCTTGCCGCCGGGCCGCAGGACCCGCGCGAACTCGCCCAGGGCCTTGGCGCGGTCGGCGAACATCAGGACGCCGTAGCAGAACACGACGTCGAACGAGGCGTCGGCGAATGGCAGGTCGTTCACGTTGCCAGGGACGGCGTTGTAGTTGGTGATCCCCAGGTCGGCCATCAGCGCCCTGGCGGTTTCCAGCCGTTTCTCGTGGATCTCCATGCCGACCACGGAATCGTTTTCCAGGGCCAGGGCGGCGCTCCACTGGCCAAAGCCCGCGCCCGCGTCCAGCACCCGGCCATAGCCGGACAGGCCCAGGGCGGCCAGGCGTCGGCGGTAGTAGCTCAGCGGATACTTGCCGACCACGTGGGCATAGCTGATGTCGCCGTTTCTCTGGGCCGCCTCGAACAGCGGAGCCCATTCGGGGAAAGGCGCGTCGGTCGGCGTCACCTTCAGCGTCACGGGCTTGGCCTTGCGGCGAGGGCCTCGCGTGACGGGCGTGGGGTTGCTGAATCCGGGCGGGGCGTCCCAGTCGATCGCCGGCAGCCTGGTCCAGGGCATCGACAGGCGCAGCCGCGAAGCGCCGTCGTCGCGCGTGACCGCCACGTCCAGCTCGCGGTCGCGGACATCGGTGCGGAACACCAGGCGGGCCGTGCGGGCGCCCAGGACGGTGACGCCCGCCAGGTCGTTGACGGTCACGTCGGGCAGGGACGAGCGAAGCACCACGACATTGCCATCGGCCTCAACCGAGAGGCTGTCGCGGATCTCGATGTAGCGCAGCAGCCGGCTGGTGGTGGTGACG